>NZ_MEBP01000058.1:0-63241 GCF_001722075.1 Salinivibrio sp. SS2
CGCCTCACCCTACTCGATGCGATAGATGTTAGTACTGTCTGTCGCGCGAATCGATGCAAGGAGGCTCCAAGTGCTAAGCACGCCAAGGACGAGACTGGTTTTACTTCCCCCAGAAAAAGCCGACATGATGGCGCAGTTTTATCAACGAAATCGTGCTCACCTTTCCCCATGGGAGCCCATACGTCCTGCCGCATTTTATCGCGAAGACTATTGGCATAGCGCGCTGCAAGAAGCGAAAGACTTGTTTCAACAGCAGCAAGCCTTCAAGTTTGTGATTTTGCATCATGAACGGGACGATGTGATAGGGGTGTGCAATTTTACTAATGTCATTCACGGCGCCTTTAAAGCGTGCATGTTAGGTTATGCCGCTGACAAGCATTATCAAGGGCAGGGCTACATGCACGAAGCCATCCAAGCAGGCATCCGTTTTGTATTTGATCAGGTTGGGTTGCACCGTGTGATGGCCAACTATATTCCGGACAACACGCGCAGTGAGCGGCTACTCACCAAGCTAGGGTTTGAGCGCGAGGGCTATGCTCGCCGTTACCTCAAAATCAATGGCCGCTGGCAAGATCATGTCCTCACCGCCAAACTCAATCCAGCCATGGAAGAGTGAGTCGTGGAATCACCAGTCGGACATTCCGTTTTATCCATTTAACTGTCAGGAGAAAAAATGAGTCAGTTTACCGAGTACAAAGTTGTTCATATTGTTGAAGGTGGTTGCGGCACCTTATTGCTGGGCTCAAGTGGCTTGCCGTTGCAACGCCTCGAAGCCGAACTCAATCAATACGCGCAAGATGGCTGGCAGGTTGTTTTTCAAGTCATTGAAAAGAAAAGATACATGCTGTTTTGGCAGCGTGAGGCAGTGATTGTCACCCTAGGTCGCTAATGCTCAAGTATTTGTCGCTTACGTTGATCCATCGTTACCAAGCTAAAGGTGGATCAAAGAAACTGTTCAATATTGAGTGTAATTTCGAGCCGAGCTGCTCGGAGTACACGCGCCAAGCGATCGAAAGATACGGTGCACTCCGAGGCTGGCAACTCGGATTGGCGCGCATTCGCCGCTGTAATAATCCCAATGCGATTGAAAAAATTCACGACGAGGTGCCTTAATGCGTTTTACCCAACCGATCGAAGCGCTGGAGGCGCAAGAAGAAGCACTGAGGAAGCAGGTGAATGGCTTGACCCAAAGCCAGAAAAAACGCTATTTTGCCGAGCAAGCCAGACAGCTCAAAGATCCCGATACCTATGCGGCGCTGAATTGGGCATTCCTTGGTGGCTTTCATCATCTTTACTTGCGAAGGTATGGGTTGTTTGTCGTAGAATGTGCATTATTGGTGATCGCCGTTATCGGCTTAGTGATGAGTCAGCCTTATTTTGCGTTGATTTTGGTTGGCTTAGTGCTATTTGAGTTACCACAGCTGTTTTTTGCCCAGAAAATTGCCAGGCAGTATAACTATCATGTATCACGCGAAATATTCGAACACGTCCGTCGTGGTGACTAATTCATGAAACGTCGTCGGATCCGTAAACGTCACCAGCACCATTTCTTTTTATGCCAGAAGACATATCGTCGCGCCTTAATTGATTTGATTGAGGCAGATCCTGTGAGGATGCGTGCGTTACGATGTGTTCAGTCCCTCAATTTACCCCAGTGCTATATCGCCGCCGGGTTTGTTCGCAACTTGGTCTGGGATGCATGCCATAAGTACCCGCCGAGTGCGCTCAATGATATTGATGTGATCTACTTTGATCCCTCAGACACCAGCATTGAGCGCGAGCAATACCTTGAAGCCTTGTTGCAAAAAACCATGCCTGAGATGACTTGGCAGGTGCGTAACCAAGCAAGAATGCATGAAAAGCATCAAGATCGGCCGTATGCGAGCACACTGGATGCGATGCGTTTTTGGCCCGAAAAGGAAACGGCCATTGCGGTTCGCCTCGATATGAATCAGCGCTGTGAAGTGATTGCCGCATTCGGTGTACAGTCTTTGTTTGAACTGAAACTCAGCCACAATCCCGCTCGCCCTTGGTCGATATTCCAGCAGCGAATTGATCACAAGCAATGGCTAACCCATTGGCCAAAGCTAACGGTAACAACCCAATGTTCGGTGGCAGCTAAGCCAATCAATGCGGAGTAAGAACCGATAAAGTGCGCATGGACACAGATTGTCCATGCCACCCAAGGCATACTCGTTTCTGTGTTAATCAGTATGGATACGTAAACACATGAAATATCGTATGGATGCTAACCCGAGTGATGATGATATTACTGCCATTCGCCAAGGGTTAAAGCAAAGTAATCACCCGTTTCTTGCCGGGATCCCAGAAGGGTCGTTAGCTGGTTATGCCTTTAATGATCATGATGAGCGAGTGGGTGGAATTATAGCCAACACCTGGGGACAATGGCTGTTGATTAAATACCTTTGGGTGGATGACGCCTTTCGTCAACGCCATGTTGGTAGTCATCTATTGAGCAATTTGGAAGAGTACGGCAAAGAGGTAGGTTGTAAGATGGCCTTTGTCGATACCTTTAGTTTTCAAGCTAAACCTTTCTATGAAAAACATGGCTATCAATGTCAGATGACGTTAGATGATTATCCCCTCAACCATTCTCTGCACTTTATGACTAAAAAGCTTGCGGACTGAGTCGAACATTGAGCGGGTTAAATTCTCATTCCGACAAGCAACTGACTGATTTGTCGTGATAAAACAGTGATAAAGATTCCAAAAAACGGGTCGCGTTGTGTGGTTTATCAACGCGCTACGGCTGAGATCAATATACTTGCGAGTAACAGGACTAGACTCGCAAGTTTTTGACTCACAGATAGAAAGGAATCATGAAGACATCACGTTCATTTTTAGCGGCCTCTCTCAGCGTACTGCTTTCCACTTCCGTTTTCGCGACCGTCAGTAATGATGAAACGTTACTGGCTAACCAGCATCAATCCCTTACTGAAGCGACGTTAGGTAAGGGCTTTGGTCCTCAGTCACCCCGCGATATTGATCAACTCTCAGGCACTAACCCACAACGGTTTCAGTATGCACCTGCCGCACCGCAGATGAATTTGTGCAATATTCATTTTCATAAAAACGCAGAGCATAAAGGCGGCGAATTCACGAGATATGCTGGGATCGGGGACGGGCAGGGTTACCAATCCGGTTACCTTTACACGGGACAATTAACCGACGCTGAGCGCATGGCATATCACCAGCCTGTGTGTGCCAGTGAGCATCAAAGTGTGCAGGTTGGCGACACTTTGGAACTTCACTATGTGTATAGCACGGCGTCCGTCGCGCCGGGTCCGACGCTGGGTGCGTGCTTAAGTGATGCGACGGTGAATCCACAGTTGCGGGTTGAGGCACAAGTGCTTGTGGCGGTGAATGATGACAGTGCCGCTGATTTCACGCGCCTAACGGCGGTTGGTCAGCGCAAAGGGCGCTATCAAGCGATTCACCTGCCCGAAGATAGTGGTCAGGCGGTAAGCTATCTCGGCTCAACGACCGGTCCGGCCTACAACGAGAAAGGATCGCCGTACCAAGTAACGTGGCGGGTCCGCCCGAAGGTCAAAAAGGTCAACATCGCAAGTATTCAGCGCTGGTGTCAGGCAAACGTATTTGAAGAGCATCATGCGCACGGTGTGCGTAATTTGGTGGTTCAGCCTGCGTTACTCTCCGAGCAATAAAAAGGGAACAGTATGTCAACGACGGCGTCCAATCGATTAACCATTCGTCGTATGCGGCCGGATGATACGGAGCCGGTTCTAGATATCTGGTTAAATGCCTCACTGCAGGCGCATGATTTCATTGATGAGGCGTTCTGGCATCAGCAACGTGACGCCATGCGTGCCTCTTACTTACCGATGGCTGAGGTGTGGGTAGGAACCCATCAAGAGGTTATCCTTGGCTTTTATGCATTGCATGGTAATACGCTGGCGGCGATTTTTGTCGATCCTGTCCATCAAGGCGCTAGTGTGGGCAGTCAATTGCTCGATCATGCCAAACTGCAAAAGCCCACTATCGACCTCACGGTTTATCAGAAAAATACCGCCAGTTACGCGTTTTATCTACGTCACGGTTTTGTGGTTGATAGAGAGCAAACGGATCCACACACCGGAGAGCGTGAGTGGCGAATGGTTTACCAAAGTTAGTTGTCGTCTGCAGACAGTGAAAAAATCCCGCTTCGGTAAAACCAAGCGGGATTTTTTATTTTTATCATATTTATCAATCCAATAAGTTGATTTTCTATTATGGGTAATGGTCGTACCAAAGCGAGGCTAGCGAGATGAGATTTGACTTTAATGGCAAAGAATTGTTAGTTTGGTCCTACCAAAAGAGAGGGTGATGATGAACATAACCACACAAAGCCTTTTTCATCCGGTGCAAATGGGCCGGGCCAGTGAAGATGTGGCATTACAAATTGAGTCAGCGATTCTGTCCGAGGCGCTAAAGCCGGGTGACAAACTACCCAGTGAGCGTGAGCTTCAGCAACAGTTCGGAACAGGGCGTGGTGTGGTGCGTGAGGCGATTCAGGCACTCAAGCAAAAAGGCTTGATTGAAATCCGCAAGGGTCAGAAAGGCGGTGCTGTCGTACGCCAAGTGGATGTTCATCATATCAGTGAATCACTGGCGCTGTTTCTCAAGCAAAGCCATATCAATGCAGAGAAAGTAGCGGAGTTTCGTGAAACGGTCGACCAAAGCTTGGTATTGCTTGCGATGAGTCGTGCGAGTAAGACGCAGAAAGTCACACTGCAAGAAACCGTCGAAGCTTTAGCGGCTGAAGCGGCGAGTGTGAGCCCAGATCTTGATCGATTAGGGGAGCTAGATCGGGCGCTAAACCTGCTGATTGCTGAAATGTCAGGCAACCCAATCTTTGAGTGGGTGATGCATGCGCTGCAACAAGGCTTTAGCTCGCACGATTATGCCCTTTATCAGGCGGCGGAGTATCGTCGCCAAACGGTGGAAAACTGGCAGCAGACCGTCCACCACATTGTTGCCGCAGAGCCTTTTAAGGCGCAGGCAACGATCAGCCACCACTATCGGTTGCTACAACAATGCATTGATGCACAAGCATCGAGCAAATAATAAAAAACACTTCAAAAAGGAAACCTCTAATTACATTCACCCATAACCGCGCCACCAAGATGGCGAACACGTCACTGTGCGCGGGAAGGAAAACTGGAGGTTTTATGGGACTGCAACAAAACTACGATTACATCATTATTGGCGCGGGTTCAGCAGGCTGTGTGTTGGCGAACCGTTTGAGTGCCAATCCAGATAACAAGGTGCTACTTCTTGAGGCGGGTCGTCCTGATTATCGACTTGATTTTCGCATTCATATGCCCGCCGCACTGACATACTTGCTGACTGATGGTACTTATAACTGGTTATATGAATCCGAGCCAGAGCCGAACATGCATAATCGCCGTATCGCGCAGCCTCGTGGCAAAGTGCTTGGCGGTTGCAGCAGCATTAATGGCATGATTTACATCCGTGGTAACGCCATGGACTATGAGAAGTGGGCCAACGAGCACGGATTGAAAAAGTGGGATTATGCCCATTGCCTGCCGTATTTCCGCAAGTGTGAAACACGTTTGCAGGGCCAAGATGATTACCATGGCAACAATGGTCCACTGGCTATCAGTACAGCAGACTGCGATAACCCTCTGTTTAGTGCCTTCTTTAATGCTACCCAGCAAGCGGGCTATCCATTAACCGACGATGTAAATGGTTATCAGCAAGAAGGCTTTGGCATTTTCGACCAAAATATCTATCGCGGTCGTCGCCACAGCGCTGCGCGAGCGTATCTACACCCGGTGATGAATCGTAAAAACCTTACTGTGATCACCGGTGCGACAACCGATAAAGTGTTGTTTGAAGACAAAACGGCTATCGGTGTGGAATACCGCAAGTGGGGACGGAAGAAAACCGCCTATGGTGCCGAGATTATTAGTTGTGGTGGTGCAATCAACTCACCGAAGCTGTTGCAGCTGTCGGGTATTGGCGATGAGACCATGTTGAAAAACTTAGGGATTAAGCCGGTTCACCATTTGCCGGGTGTGGGTGAAAACTTGCAAGACCACCTTGAGCTTTACGTGCAGTATGAATGTAAAGAGCCAGTCAGCATGTATCCCGCGCTTAAGTTCCATAATCAACCGAAAATCGGCTTTGATTGGCTGTTCCGTCGTAGAGGCGCTGCCGCGACCAACCACTTTGAAGCGGGTGGCTTTGTACGCGGTAATGATGAGGTGGCGTACCCGAACTTGCAGTTCCACTTTTTACCTCTGGCAATTCGCTATGATGGTTCGGCCCCCAACAAAGGACATGGTTTCCAGTTGCATGTGGGACCAATGAATACCGATGTGCGCGGTTACGTTAAAATTCGCAGCACTAACCCAGATGAGAAGCCAGAGATCTTCTTTAACTATCTCTCTACGCCACAAGAGCGTAAAGAGTGGGTGGAAGCGATTCGCGTATCGCGAGATATCATTGCGCAACCTGCGTTTGACCACCTTCGCGGTAAAGAGTTATCACCGGGCAGCGATGCGCAAACCGATGAAGAGATCCTCGACTTCGTGGCACGCGAAGGGGAAAGTGCTTACCACCCCAGCTGTACCTGCAAAATGGGCTTGGCGAGCGATGAAATGGCAGTCGTGGATGAATCTTTGAACGTGCATGGGGTGAAAAATCTACGTGTCGTCGATGCGTCTGTTTTCCCAGCGATTACCAATGGTAACTTGTACGCGCCGACGATCATGGTGGCTGAAAAGGCGGCAGATATGATTATGGGGCATACGCTCGCACCCGCGAAAGACGCTGAGTATTACCGTTATGTGCCAGAAACTGGATCTCAGTCGGTAGAAAAAGCGACGGCTGACGTGGCGTAATCGGCCGCTGTTTTCGGATGAAAGCCAGCAGAATGCTGGCTTTTTTATGAGGCGTTGTCCGTGTTATCTGAAGGGCTTGTTGACTGGTTGAGTTGGTACTTTGCCGCGCTATAGCTTGCCACGCTGTAGGGAACGAGATAGTTGAGTAGGGCATGGCCGATACTAAATGAGCCATCGGCCCACAGCGCATCGCCTTGATTGATAATGTTGAGTATTGTCCCCACCACTAAAGCTATTTTGATCGCGTTAATGACCAAGCTTCGCTCTACGAGTATGCGAATGAGCGGTCGCATCAGGTGTCCAGATCAAGATGACGTTCATTCGCCCGAGCAAGTAGCGCTTGGGTGGGGATTGTATCGATGGTTTCTTGGATCACCCGACGAATTAATGCCGTATCAGGCTTGCGACGCTGTTTAGCCGGTGAAAGTTGAATCCCGGTGGGTGCGAGGGTGTAAGTGCCGTCAGCCTTCACCAGCTTCGCTTGTTGCAAACAAACGGGGCAGTGGAGGAGGTGTCCTGATTTATCAGAGCGATACCGTGTAATGGTCGGGCCGCATGTGGGGCAATGATATAAGGGGATCCCTTCGTCAGTGTGCGCAATGATCGAATCCAGTTTACCGGCCTTGGCTAACGCGACGAAGCGCGCGCCCAGCTTTTCATCGAACTGAGTGCCGAGGTTCTCTTCAATAATGGCAATGGCTTTTTCTTTTGGCATGGCATTGCGGTAGGGGCGTTGACTGGTCATTGCATCAAACGCATCACAAATGGCAATCACCTTGGCATCCGCTGGGATAAGGTGGTCGTGAAGTTGATTGGGGTAACCTTTACCATCAACGCGCTCATGGTGAAGTCCAACGGCATTACTGACGATAGTAGCGAGAGGGTGGCCTTCAAGAATATACAAGCCTTCATTGGGGTGGTTCTGGATCACGGCAAACTCGTCATCGGTGAGTTGAGCTGTCTTGCGCAAGATCTCATCGGGCACACTGACTTTACCTAAGTCGTGTAGAAAGCCTCCGAGTGTAACCGCAGCGCGATCTTCCTCTGACCAGCCTTCCTCCTCCGCCAGTGTGTAAGCAAAACGCGATACTCGCCAAAGGTGCCCACCGGTATACGGGTCTTTTGATTCCACGCTCCACGCCAAAGTGAGCAGACTTTGAAATAAGCGCTGTGCGTGCTTATCGCTCGGTGCGGCGGCCAGCCACTGACGTAACCATTTCATCACGCGTACCTTTATTAAGCAGATGTAAAGATTAGACCTGATTTATCGTGAAACGCTTTCACTTTCCGATGGGGCGGATACTTGTAAGAACTTCGGTAACGTGAGCACCACCGTCACGCCTTGGTTGATATCTGAGTCAAAACTTAGTTTGCCTTGAAGCTTTTGTCTAACCAGATTAAACACTAAGTTGAGGCCAAGCCCCGAACCTCCTTTGCCACGTTTGCTGGTGTAAAAAGGTTCGAAAATTCGCTGATGTAGTTCAGGCGGTACACCTACACCATTATCGGTGTATACGACTTGCACTTCATCGCCTAAATCACTGACTTTAATTTTTATTTCTGGGTTTTCGATATTCTCAAATGCGTGCCGCACGCTATTCATTACCAAGTTTGAGACGACTTGGGTCAATACTCCGGGCAAGCTACTCATTTCTAGATTGGCATCACCTTCGATAATGGGGACGACGGGCACTTTTTTGGTTTCAGGGCGTAAACTCCCCATCAGCGCGTCTAGCGCCTGCACAACACGAAACTGACTGCGGCTTTCTGAGACTTGATCGACGGCCGTTTGTTTGAAATCCCGAATTAAGCGGGCGGCACGATTGAGGTTGTTTTCCAGCATGTTGGAGCCATCGACGATCTGCTTCATCACGGCTTCAAATTGTTGACTGGTGAGGGATTGGTCCGCGAAGGCATGATTGAGTGTGGCTACTGCTTCTTTGATCACCGAGTTAGCGGTGACTGCGATCCCCAGTGGCGTGTTTACTTCATGCGCAACACCGGCGACGAGACTTCCCAAAGCAGCCAGCTTTTCTGATTCTACTAACTGGTTCTGTGCCGCTTTTAGATTCTCCATACTCTGTTCCAAATCTTGAGTCCGTTCATTGACGGTTTTCTCCAAGTTCTGGTTCAGTAATTGCAACTCAAGCTGAGTTTGTTTTAGTTCGGTGATATCAATCGCCGTGCCGCGAAAGCCGACAAACCCTTCATCGCTGAAGTGAGCAATGCCCTGAAAAACAAAGTAATGAGGACGCTTGTTCAATAGTACTTGCTCTTCACACATGGTGAAGTTTTCGTAGTCTGCAAGATGATCAAGTAACGAGTGGCAGTTCGCGAGTAAAGGCAGATCGCGGATTTTGGGCGTATTGTGTATATCAATATCAAGCGCAGTCTGCATGGCATCTGAGCAAAACGTGAGACGCTGTGCGGCATCGGTTTCCCACAACCAATCTGAAGACGCGCTGGTAAAGTCCGCAAGACGCTCCTGCTCCAAAATAATATTTTGGTATAGGTTAGCCATACGAAGGGTAATTTTGTTGGTCTCTTCGGCAAGCCAGTCAAGTTCGTCATCTTTTTCCATGATGAACTTGCGGTGCTTAAGTTCCAGCGGCTGATGAATGGGGGCTAACGGATCAAAATGGCGTAAGTGTTTGGCAATTGAAAAGACCCGCTGGCTGACACTTTGATGAAATACCCACAAAATTAAAGAACACACAATCAGCGTTTTTATGCCGTTGAGTAGTAGCGTGATCACGAACTGACGTAACAAAATATCGTAGATTTTTTGAGCGTCTGACTCGACAAATAGGGTTCCTAACTCAATGCGGCGCCCTGTATCTGGATGAAAGTAAATCAGTTCGGTGCTACTCATCACACTGTTCTGGCTAATAGGCTGACCCGCATCAAGGACGACACCATCGAACTCAATTGACAAATAGTCAATATAAGGCAAGTTCACGAGCCCATCGAGGCGATTCTGTGCACTCACCAAGTCAAAAACCCACAGGGAGGAGGCAATCAAATCGGCATGTACGTTTTCAATTTCGTAGTGGCGACGATCGACGTTATCGAACGCTTCTTCATAGTCCCATGAAAGCTGCAGCAGGGTCGTCATGATGGTAAAAAAGCTACTCAAAAACACCATCAATAAGATGATCCGCCGTCCGACAATGCTGAACAGCGGATGATTAATGCCTTCCTCAAACTTCTGCAGTTGACTCATTGCTTCCCTATCGTATGCTGATCATCTTCGCGTTGTTGTTGCGAAGTGATATTGGCGAGGTTCAACGGAATTAAAAACATAAACTTGGCGCCTTCGCCGGGCGTCGATTCAAACTGTAACTCGCCTTGTAGCTTTTGTTTGACCAAGTTAAAAACCAAATTGAGTCCGAGCCCTGAGCCTCCACGTCCGCGTTTGCTGGTATAAAAGGGCTCAAAAATACGTTGATGCAGCTCTTTGGGAACACCGCAGCCGTTATCTTGGTAGCACAGATAGAGATGCTCATCTTGGCGTTCAAACTCAATCAGAATTTGTGGTGTGTTGGTATCGTCGAATGCATGATTAATACTGTTCATCACCAAATTGGAAATAACTTGAGTGAGCACGCCGGGAAGGCTGTGCATGATGACTTTTTCCTCGCCCTTCACTATCGGCTCGACGGGCACTTTACGCGTTTCAGGATGTAAACTGGCAATAAGTGCATCGATGGTTCTTTTTACATCAAATTCAGTATGTGCTTCTGAAACTTGGTCGACGGCGGTTTGCTTGAAGTCGCGAATCAAATGAGACGCACGATTTAGGTTATGCTCGAGCATGTTGATACTGTCATCTACCTGCTTCATCAGTGACGCAAACTGAGTGCTCGTCAGTGTCTGTTCCTTGAAGGCCTCGTTGAGCGTCGTGGTGATCTCTTTCACCACCGACGAGGCGGTGACTGCAATGCCTAGCGGGGTATTCACTTCGTGCGCAACGCCAGCCACCAAGCTTCCTAGTGCGGCTAACTTCTCGGACTCCACTAATTGATCCTGCGCGGCCTTTAGTCGCTCCATGCTTTCTTGTAGCTCGCGGGTGCGTTCATCGACCGTGACTTCGAGGTTCTGGTTTAACGTTTCGAGCTCAAATTGGGTCTTTTTGAGCTCCGTAATATCGATACCAGTACCGCGGAACCCACGAAATCCATCAACACCATAGTGGGCGAGTGCCTGAAAGACGAAATAGCGGGTGTCTTCATCAATTTGGATGATTTCCTCACACATCGCAAAATCTTGCTGACGCTGCAAATTACCAATGAATTGGTTACAACCAATGGTGGTGAGCACGTCATGCAAATAGGGGAACTGTTTAGCATCGATACCCAAAGCGTGACGCATCGGGTCAGAGCAAAACGTGAGTTTGAGGTCGGCATCGGTCTCCCACAGCCAATCCGAGGACACATGGGTGAAATCAGAAAGGCGCTCTCGCTCTAGCATGATGTTGCGATACAGCGTTGACATGTTGTCGGTGATTTTATTGGTTTCAGCTGCAAGCCAGTCGAGCTCGTCTTCCTTTTCCATGATGTATTTCGTTCTCGGAAGCTCAAGTTTCTTCTGCCCGGGATCTAACGGGTTATAACCGCGCAAGAATTGTGCGACATGAAATACACGCTGACTCACGGTGTGGTGAAAAACCAGTAGAATCAGATAACACACCAGCAAGGTCTTAATCGCGTTGAGCAACAGCGTGAGGAAGAACTGCTGAATCAGGTGGGCATAAATCGTGTTTGTGTCGGATTCGACATAAATCGTCCCGATACGCTGCGTGCGTCCGGTGTCTGGGTCGTCATATTCCAACGGATATTCATTGACAAGTTTGCTTACTTCAACCGGTGAACCCGCTTCGAACAAATAATTCTCTGAACGTACAGAAAGGTAGTTCACATGGGGCAGGTTAACGAGGCCATCTAAACGCTCTTGTACACTACTCAGATCATAAATCCACAGTGAACTCGCCAATAAATCGGCATGAATATTTTCGATTTCGTAATGACGACTTTCGACATTATTGAATGCGTCGTTATAGTCCCAATACGTTTGCAAGAGCGTGGTAAAAACAGTGAAAAAGCCGCTGAGCAAAATCATGATCAGCAAAATTCGACGGCCCACGAGGCTGAAGAAGGGATTGCGGATACTTTCATCGAATTTATGGCTTTTGCTCATACGTCTACGATCATCGATGGTGACAGAATCAAATTTAAGTGTAGATGAAAAAAACTGTTCGCAATGGTAAGGGGGTCAGTCTTGGCTCGCCTACACTAAAAAAGTCAGATTATTGAGGAGAGCATCATGCACTTGTTGATTAAAGCACTCGCTAGCTTGTTGCTGTGCGCCACCGCTCCTGTGTGGGCGTCTAACGTGATGCTGATTGAAAGCTATCACTACGGCTATGATTGGGATAAAAGCTATATCGCCGGTTTAGAAAGGACATTGGGCAGTGATTACACGCTATCGCGGTTTGAAATGGATACCAAGCGACTGCCGCCCAGTGAGTTTGAAAAGCAGGCGGATAAAGCCTTTGCTGCATACCAAGCAACTAAGCCTGAGATCGTGGTGCTTGGTGATGACAATGCGCTGAAATATATGTTGCCACGGCTCTATGACGAGCCTATCTCGATTGTATTTTTAGGGATTAACTCGAACCCTCGTCATTTGCTTGCCGAATATGAGGGGCAGGCAAAAGTCACGGGGGTGCTGGAGTTGCCGTTATTTGTGCGGAATATGCGCGAAATCAGCATGCTATTGGGAAAGAAAAACATCAAAGTAAAAGTGATGTTCGACTCGGGGGTGACTTCCGAAATTGCTGCCGAGTATATATTGCGTCAATACGAGCAAATTCGACGAAGCTTGGGTATTGAAATCAATATTGTTAATGCCGTGACCTTTCAAGGCTGGCAACGAGAAATCGCCGCCGCAAAACCCAGTGGCTTTGATGCGGTGATTGTCGGTTTATATCAAACCTTGGTGGACAGTGAAGGAAACAATGTTGATGCGAATCAGGTGCTCAGTTGGACCAATCAACATGTGGAGGTGCCGACCTTTGGCTTTTGGGACTTTTCCGTCGGTAAAGGGAAGACCGCTGGTGGCGTCGTGCTATTCGGTGAGTCACAAGGCCAACATGCCGCCGAGCTCGTCAAACAAATTAATGCTGGCGCTGATGCAAGCACGATACCGATTCAAATTGGTCGCCAAGGACGTGCGATCTATAGTGCCAGTGAAATGGAACGCTGGTCGTTGACGCCTTTTTCACGGTGGCAAAACATTGATTGATGGTGTGAGGATGAAAGCCTAAGTGCTGACGATGCCGTTCGTCAGCACATTTTAGGATAAGCAATCGCTTTGGATAACACGCACAAAAAACGCGCTCAAACGGCGCGTTTTGATTGTTGGGTAAAAGCACACGATTAGTCTGGGTGCGCTTCGCGGATTGCAATAAAGTCGTCCCAATTATCGATCAGCAAGTCGACCAGTTTGGGCTCAAAATGTTTGCCGCGCTGTGCGATAAGCTCTTTACGAATATCGTCATCAGTCCATGCATCTTTATAAGAGCGTTTTGACCCGAGTGCATCAAACACGTCGGCCAATGCAGAAATCCGTCCACTGACAGGGATGTTTTCCCCTGCCAATTTATTGGGATAACCACTGCCATCCCATTTTTCATGGTGAGTCGCGGCGATTTCTTTGGCAACCAAAATTAAACGGCGTTTGGAATGGCTTAGAATTTCAACACCATATTCCACGTGTTTTTGCATGATCTCCCACTCGTCAGCATCGAGCTTGCCCGGTTTGTGCAAAATGGCATCTGGGATAGCCACTTTGCCCACATCATGCAGAGGTGAGCCGTGTTTAATCATGGTGGCCTCTTGTTCACTTAGGCCGTACAGTTCAGCGAGACGTTCACAGAATAAAGACACCCGCTGCACATGCGCCCCCGTTTCTTTACTCCGCGCCTCCACCGCATTGGCAAGGTTGTAAACCAGTTCTTTGGAGGTTTCACGTAAATCCACCATCAAACTGAGGTTCTCGAACGTGAGCCCAATGTTTTGCATATATATCTTCAGCAAATGTTGGTCGAGCTCGGAGAGTGTTTTCGCGTGATTCACGTACAGAAGAAATTCAACATCCTCCTCATCACGATGGAACAGCACAAAGCCATCATCAAATTGGATGCTTTGTTGTTTGTTCAGGGCTTGTTGGCAACGCTCTGAAACTGTTTTGGGTAGCTTCTCAAAGGCACATTCACTGTAGCAATCGACGTATTCCCCTGTCGCGGCGAGGGTCAGCGCGCGTGACTCTTCTGCACCGGGACGGGGTTGTACCACGCAGTAAAAGGCTGAGTCGTGAATGTGTAGCAATGAGGTAAGTTGTTCCAACACTGCCGTCGCATAGTGTTGGAGGTTAGTGGTGTTTTGGACGTTTGCAGACGCCTCAATCACCCGCTTTAATCCTTGTTTTTGCTCCTCAATCATGCACAAATCGCGATAAGAGCGCAGCATAGAGTAGAGCAAGGTCTTTAGCTTTTGGGTGGTGAGTTCGGTTTTTTCTTTGTAATCGTCAATATCGTATTCGCGGATGACTCTATCTTCGGGGGCTTGCCCCGCTTGGCCAGTCCGTAATACTAACCGGATCACGTGGTCATTTTTCTCATCGCGGATATATCGCACCAGATCTAAGCCCGCGTGCTCGGTTTCCATCACCACATCGACCAGCGCAAGTGCGATCCCTTCCTCTTTTGCGAGGATATCTTTCGCTTCTTGCCCAGAGAGTGCTGATAAAATCTCGAGCGGGCGATCTTGAAACGTAAACCCTGTCAACGCCAAGCGCGTCACCTCGTGCATCAAGTCATCATCATCCACCAACAGAATACGCCAAGGCTCGTGGGTGGAAGCCTGATTCGTTTCTGGTTGGGATGGAGATGCGTTGTCACGCTGATCCGCAAACAAGTCCATGATCTTCGCCTCTATTCGCGTACTTCTTAATTAACTAAAGCGTAGTTGAGCAAAATAAAAGTTGCGAGTTGGGATAACTCACTCAATGAGAATCATATTGCTGCATTAGTGAGTTTGTTTCGATACCTCATTAGAGATCACTGATCTAGCACATAACAGCTCTGTTTGTCTTTGATAGTCTGGAAGACGCACCCGCTTATCGGATGTAGTCGATTGCACAAGTTTGGCGGTTTGGCGGATAAAACAGTGCCGTCATTCAACGTGTTGCGTAACGCATCAGTAAGATTGTTGTGATGCGTATACCATTTGACAATAAGCGGTTTTGCGGGCTTTTGTGATCACTGTTTTACTGACTAGACAACAATCACAATCAGACTTTGATAAACAAACAAGGCAGTTATGTTTAAAAAACTTTCATTAAAAAATAAGCTTGCGCTATCGGCGAGTGTCGCCATCATCATTGGTGGTTTATTAGTTGAGGCACTCTCATTTCGGGCGTCACTATCACGGCTTGATACCGAGGTATCGCAACGTCTCGAAAGCACGACGGCCTCATATAACCAGTATGTGGCTGATTGGATCGTGTCGAAAGAACGTGCGATGACGTCGCTAAGTAGTGAAGCCAACCTTAATAGCATTGTGACGCACTTAAAACAGGTTCGCGATTCGGGTGGGTTTGACAATGTGTTCCTTGCTTACCCCGATGGTAGCCAAGACAACGCGAACGGTGTGGTCCTCCCACCCGGTAATGATGATCCACGCAAATGGGGTTGGTACATCAATGCCAAAGCGGATCCGTCCAGTGTGTTTATGGATAACCCTACGGTAGCCGCAGCGACGGGCGCCAATGTGGTCTCTTTAGGTAAAGCCTTGCAACTGGGTGGCGACATGGTGGTGCTGGGTGCTGACGTTGAAATTGGCGACATCATTGAGGGGCTTGAGAAGGTTATCCTACCTGGGCGCGGTTATATGTTTATTGCCAATGGCGATGGCAACATCTTTACTCATGCCAATACGGATCTTCTTAACCAACCCGTCAGTGATTTAGGGCTCGCGTTAAGTACGCTCAAAAATGCCGCTAGTTCGGGCCAAGATCTCATGGCAGAGGTAAACGGTGAGCAAAGCGTGGTGTATGCCAAGCCGATTGCCGATACAGGGTTAATGACGGTCACAGTGATCAATTATGACTCGCTGGTAGCGCCTTTGTTCGATGCGGTGTGGGGACAAATCGCCGTGACCATCGGGGTGGTGATTGCGTGTACTTTGTTATTTAACCTGTTGGTTAACGTCCTGTTTAAACCACTGACCAATGTGTCGAATGCGCTTGAGCAAATTGCGCATGGTAGCGGTGATTTGACCCAGCGGATTGAAGTAGAGAGTGAAGATGAGGTCGGGCAGTTGGCGCACAATTTCAATACCTTCGTAGGAAGTATGCACCAACTCATCAGCCATATTCGAGAGCAGGCCGGTCAGCTGACATCGCAATCAAAAAGCAGTACCGATCGTGCACAACGCAATGTGGATGATATTAATCAGCAACAACAAGAAATTACCATGGTGGCGACGGCCGTGACAGAACTGGCCTCGGCGACGCAGGAAATTGCCTCGCATGCTGAGCACACCGCAAGCACAGCACAAGATTCGACTGCAAGCACCAATAATGGTCGGGCAGTGGTGGAGAACACCAAGAGGTCAATTACGCGCTTGGCCGATGAGTTGAAGCAGGCCAGTACCATCGTGGCGGAGTTGGATAGTCACTCCCAAGAAATCTCGACCGTATTGTCGACCATTCAAGATATTGCTGAGCAAACCAATTTGTTGGCGCTGAATGCGGCGATTGAGGCGGCGCGTGCAGGCGAACAGGGCCGTGGTTTTGCGGTAGTTGCCGATGAAGTGCGCATCTTGTCTCAGCGCACCCATGCATCGACTGAAGAAATTAAATCCACGATTGAGACATTGCAAACCACCACAGCCAATGCCGTTTCTATTATGGAAAGTAGTTCATCATTGGCCGGTGATTCAGTCGCGGACGCTGATAAAGCCACTGCGGCATTGAGTGAGATTGACGCGGCGGTTAACCAAATTAGCGATATGGCGACTCAAATTGCAACGGCTGCTGAAGAACAAACCCATGTGACTAGCGAGATCACGCAAAATATTACTTCAATTAAAGATGTATCTGAGCACCTTGTTCATAGTGCGAACGATGCGTCTGAAGAGGCGGATGGGTTGCGTATTCAAGCGGCGAACCTTAGCGAAAAAGTGGCAACCTACAAACTTTAAACGCGCATCTGGCTATCCTGACGCCAAGGGGTAGCCAGATTTTTTGAAAAAAATGAAGATAAAACTGAACTTTATTCAGTGAGCTTGGTCACACTAAGCACTGAAGCAACAACAAAAAGGTTTTATGCTAACCCTATTACGAAATTTTCGTACCTCATTTATCTTCTTTCTGCTCGGCATTGGATGCCTCTTAGCGTTCAATTTATCCACTCCGAACATTGCTGCCAACGGCACGTTGCAAGAACCCTTTGCGTTTATCCCACTAGCATGGCTATTCCTCGCGGTGAGCGCGGTGATTTTTGCGTTTAAAATGGTGCAAACGGTATTGATCGTTAAACGCCAACACCTTGATTGCTGATACCAAGGTCCAGAGGAGGCAACATGATTGAACGTCACGGCCGAGAACTGGATATTGATATCGGTAATAAACATTTGGTGATTCAACGTCGTTATGAGGCGTGTGGGGCCTTTAACGACCTTTTAATCGCGATTTGGTTTTTGATTGGCAGTTTTTTCTTCTTAAACGATGCATTGATGGAGAGTGGTACCTGGCTTTTCATTGTTGGGAGCGCGCAGCTGCTGTTAAAACCGAGTATCAAGTTGATGAGTTTGGTCCATGTCTCGCGGGTCCAAAACCGAGCGCTTAGCACTTCATCGCCAGATCAAGAGTAGTCAGATATAGCGGTATCATCGGGCCTACTCTCCCTCATGTTGCAAACTGCAATACGCTAGCCTCACATCATTCGTGGCGAGAGATGCGTCTCTTACCACGGATTTTTATCCTCGTACGCATAATGCAACGATTGTCTATAAATCTAGCTGAATGCTGTCACTGTGTTGCCTTCATTCCTCGTGATTTCTCGCTAAGTGATTGGTGGCGTTATAGTCGACGTACTGTCTTTATTTGTTGGCATTGTTCTTGATATCTCCACGTCGCACCGAGCGCGTCGGTGTTCATTCAAAGGAGGAAGAAGTCTATGCCAAAGGTGTCAATTCGAGCCATATCCATTGCAAGTTATGCGCTTATGGTGAGCTTAAATGCCGCGTTGATATTTCATATGGCTTGGCTAAATGAATATGTGGTGCTCGGATTAAGCTTGATGATTGCAGTAGCTGCGACCCTGTTTATTAATCAACGTTTTACAGCAGGCATTACACGCGTCAGCGCATTTGCCAAGGAGCTCGCTCAGGGCAATCTCGCCGCCCAATTGAGCACCAGTGATGGCGATGAATTTGCCGATGTCGCAGAATCATTGAATCGAGCCGTTGATCGATTGCGTCAAACGATTCGCAACGTAGAAAAGGCAGCCGATACGCTGGATAGCTTTACCGACAGCTCAGAAAAGCGCGCGGAAAAAGGCGCTATCCTGACCGAAGAGCAAAGCGAGAAGATCGACAGCATTGCGACAGCGATTGAAGAAATGACCAGTACGGTGGGCTCACTGTCAGAAGACGTACAAGCCATTTCATCTGAAGCTGAAAAAGTGGATGAAAGCTCACGTCAGTCGCAGAGAGAGCTGTTTGAGATGATGAGCGAGCTGAACGAGCTTGTATCAGCGATCAACGTCTCTGCAGAAATGTTTGATAAAGTTGAGCACAGTGCGGGACAAATTGAACACTTCTTGGAAGTTATCACCGATGTGGCTGAGCAAACCAACTTACTCGCTTTAAATGCCGCCATTGAAGCCGCTCGGGCAGGTGAGCAAGGACGAGGGTTTGCCGTGGTTGCGGATGAAGTCCGAAAGTTGGCTAGCCGCACGCAATCATCGGCCAGTGAAATTAATAATATGACCAATGAATTATTCCGTAGTCTGAAGCAATCGTCAGAGCTCTCTGACCGGACTGAGTCGCTCGCCAACCGTGCATCGAAACAGGCGAGCGAGACATCGCGGTCGATTGACGGGGTGCTGGAGAACTTCTCTATCATTACAGACCGGATTAACTCACTGGCAAGCGCCATTGAGCAGCAACGTACTGTGTCATCGGATATTTCTGCCAATATCAATCGATTGACCGAATCGGGACAACAAGCCGCAGATATTGCGTTGGAAAACAAACAAGATATGGAGAAAATCAGCGAATTAGCCGAGTCACTCAATCAAGATTTGGATGAGCTGAACCTGAGAAAGACGCGAGCGAGAGCTTAAGTTATTACTCTCACGGTAAGTAGCTGGAAGAGAAAAACGGGCCAAGTAGGCCCGTTTTTGTCGCTGTGGTATCCCATCATCACGGAATGGCGTCAGTGTGGAAGTATCCACAGTTGCAGTGACACGAAGGCACCAATAGAAATAAGAACCACCATCAGGGTTGATAAGCGCGTACACGCTAAACCGATCGCTAAAAGTGCACTTAATAAGTAAGGATTG
The DNA here is from genome assembly GCF_001722075.1 of Salinivibrio sp. SS2. Classification (NCBI taxonomy): domain Bacteria; kingdom Pseudomonadati; phylum Pseudomonadota; class Gammaproteobacteria; order Vibrionales; family Vibrionaceae; genus Salinivibrio; species Salinivibrio sp. SS2. Next base: position 19,519 of record NZ_MEBP01000058.1, read on the forward strand.
GTTAAGGTGACAGAGAGGTGTCCTTCAGGGAAAAAGACAATCGGTACCCATAGCGCGGTCAGAACCGCCGGTGCAGAGTAGGTCAGGAGTCGTTGTAACCGCGGACCTATGCGTACAGGGATACTCCGTGCAAGCAACAGATAACGTACCGAGAAAGTGATCAGCGCCATCGCGACAATGATAAACCAGTAACTCATGTTGCTGCCCTCCGTGTCGGTAGAGACTCAGCCATTAGCCCCGCGACCATACCTACGCCGGTTGCAATGATTAACGCATTGGGGATGTGGTAATAGGTGAATAGCAGCATACTGACACCGCTTGCCAAGGCACAAAGCAGCACGGGGCGGGTTTTTATACTGGGCACGGTCAGTGCGATAAAGGTGGCCGCAATGGCAAAATCGAGCCCGATGGATTCCAAGGCTTTCAGTTGAGAACCGGCGAGAATCCCCGCCAAGGTGGCAAGATTCCAACCGACATAAAACGCGGCGCCCGTATACAGGGCGTAGTGTTTAGAAAATCTACCCTGCTTGTTGGTGTGTGCGGTTGAAAGCGCATACATCTCATCAGTTAGTAAAAAACCGAGGCCGAGACGCCATTTAAGTGGCAAGGGAGTAATGTACTGCCGAAAGTGGGCACCATAGAGAAGGTGCCGTGCGCTAATTACCAGTGTAGAACCGAGCACCGCCGGTAAGCCTGCCGCATTGCCCACCATCATGGTGCCAGATAATTGCACCGCCCCTGCAAAAACCAGTAATGACATGGCTTGTGTTTGTAGCGCACTGAATCCCATTTGCAGCCCTAATGAACCGCAGAGTACACCCCACGGTAGGACGGCGAGACACAGCGGACTAACATCGCCTAATGCGCGCCATAGTGATGTCTCAGGCGCATGCACCTCTTGTACAGCCTTATGCATAGTTCACCTTTTTGTTGTATTTGCTTGGTTGTAAATTGTTTTTATTGGTAAGGTGCTAAAAGGTCACGTAACGTACTGATTAACAAACTTACAAGATGTTTGTACCACATCACCGCCATGCCGCAAAGAGATGGGACTATCAATAGTTAGGATGAGCGCACTCAGACACAGAAAGGAAACATGATGAAAGCACCACATCGCCTGAAGGGATCTACATCGCCAAGTGTGCATTTTACGTCGGGGGGCTCGTTTGGTCGGCAGCGGGGCTTGTGACGTACAGTCGTTACAAAAGCCGCTATTGGTATCGTGATTCAGTAACACGGCGGGCGCTCACGGCTCAACAACACGCGATGGTGATCGATTCATCGTCACAGCCCGATGACAAGCTCGGACTGTGGCTGTTTTTAAGTGGGCTTCCCGCCATGATACTCAGCGGTATATTGATGTTGGTGGCTTAACCCACCCAGTGATAATGGTGGTTCGGCTTTTTGGCGACCAATCCCTGTTGTTGTAGGTGGGTAAATAGGGTATCGACAGCCTCTTGGCTAAGCGCATACTCCGCCATCACGGCTTTCTTGCTACAACGTAGCGTTTTGGCGGCTAACGCGGCTTTGATATCGGCATAAGGCGCATCCGCATCCTCCTGAGGAGACGCTGAATCCGGCGTGGTGGATTCCGCGTTTTTCTCATTGGCGCGAGGAGACTCCTTGGTGTTCACAGGCGTAGGGGGCGCGGCATGTGGATGACGATACCAATGGCGGAAACGCTGCTCTTCACCAATCACGCCGACAAAGAAAGCGGCGAACAAATCTAGCAACACAGAGAGAAAAATCACCAGCCAAGATTGGGCTTGATCGGCGCTGATGCCTAATGTGTTAGCAAGGTTGCTAATCAATCCCAAGATGGATCCCTGTGCCACCGCGGGCAAACTATCGCGCTCGAACGCGAGTTGCTGTTGCTCTTTACGTAATTGATTGTTTTCTTTTTGTAATCGCGCCACACCAGTCGCAATTCTATCCAATTCGATATAACGCTCAGCGGCTTGATTATTCAATGTGATTTGTTGCTCGATAGCGTCGATTTGCCGATTATAAGCGTCAATCTGCGCTTGGGCTTGGCGCTGCTCACTTTGCGCAGCATTGGTGGCACTATTGATACCGCCAATACTGCCTCCGATCGAGATTAAGGCCAAAATGAGATAAAAAGCCAAGGCTGATAAGGCACCCACATAGTTGCCGTGCGCCCGACGCTCACCAAACTCGTACCATGCGTAAAACTTACCCGCTTCAAAAATCACTGCCAATGCCCCGAACAACCATTGCATTAGCGGGTTGTCGTCAAGGGATAAGAACAGCAGCAGGGAAAAAATGGTAGAAGCCACAATAGCGGCACCGGTAAAGCTGTACACACTCAACATGGCGAATCGCCCTTTGGGGAAGCGTAACGCCATCTTGGTTGGCGCTGACATGACTGGATTCATATTGTTGTTATTGTCTGTGATATTGAGAGGGCGCAAAGCCTAGCGCATCTCAGTCTGTTTGTGTGTCAGTAAGCGGTGAAAACATGAATAAGCGATTGATTCATCGCCAATGTGGATTAAAAGGCATCACAAAACCAATGTAAGCAGGTCGGGTTTCATTTCTTCTTCCGTGCAGGCATGTCATAGTCAGCTTTCATCTCATGCATTAAGTAAACCCTTGAAGGCGTGTTGATATATGACGTTTCAAAATGGAATGACAGGGGACAACGGGAGCATATGCTAGCGCGATCGTATGTGACATTAATTAAGCACCAATGGCCGTTAATTGCCTTTGGCTTTCTATCGATCTTTTTTGGCAACATTGGTCAATCGTTTTTCATCAGTTGGTATGGCAGCAGTATTAAAGATGCGCTGTTGTTGAGCGATGCAACCTACGGCGGGATTTACGCTATTGCGACCATGACCAGTAGTGTGTTGGTGATTAGCTTTGGTGGTGTGGTCGATCGGGTGCGGGTCGACAAATTACTGATCTTTTTTGCCACGTTACTGATGGTCGCGTGTGCGTTGATGTATGCCGTTGATAGTGTGGTAGGGCTGCTGCTGGTTTTTTTCTTACTGCGGTTTTGTGGACAAGGTTTTTTACCTCACATTGCGCAAGCCACTGTGATTAAGCGTGCGCAGCAGGATAAAGGTAAAGCCATTAGCTTAGTCGGCAGTGGTGTCGCCATTGGCGAGGTGGTTTTACCCTCAATCGTCATTGGCTTAATCGCGTTTTTAGGCTGGCGTGAAAGCTGGTTGTTCATTGGTGCCACCCTGTTAGTGGTGTTTTTACCATTAGTGCTATTGCTGATCCGAAAAGCAGACCTTAAACGAACGCGTATTGAGGCAGATAATCAAAACCACGCCAGTGATGCGAGTCGGCGTCAAGTTATTCGCGACTGGCGGTTTTGGATGATCATACCGATAGCCTTGGTGACGCCGTTTTTGGTCACCGGCGTCTTTATCCAACAGGACTTTATCTTAGAAGCGAAACGGTGGACACCTAGCGTGTTAGCGGGCAGTTTCGTATTTTACGGTGCCGTGCATTGGCTAAGTTCAGTGATATCAGGCAGCTTGATTGATAAATACCGTTCGCGAAATGTACTTATCTTAATCCCCATTCCACTGTTACTTGGGTTGATGGTGATTGCCAGCGTCAATCACACCTTAGCGGCGCCGCTTTTTATGTGCCTTTTTGGTTTAGCGATTGGTGCAACCAATCCGGTGATTAATACCTTATGGGCGGAAATGTACGGAGTCTCGCATATTGGTGCCATTCGCTCTTTGGTCACGGGCATGATGATCCTTTCCACCGCATTAGCGCCTTGGGTATTTGGTATCGTGATTGACATTGGATGGACACTCAATCAATTGGTTTATGCGCTTGCTGGGCTTATTCTGGTGTTTACCGTTCTGCTCGTGCCCGTCTATCCGCGCTTGTAAGTCTAATCGTATGGTGATTGATGACCAATCACTGGCCCAGACAATACGGAAAAGCGCGTATCAAGAAAAGATGGCAATAAATCTACGCTAAAAATATCACATCAACCCAATAACGGTTTGATTTATCGGAATAACGTCTTTTATTGATAAAAATGTGACGGTTGACGCTTGGTTAATAACTGACTAGGATCACGCCTTTTGATTTTCTGGGTTGCAGCAGGCCCGAGATCAGAACGCGACATCACTTTTTAATCCCAATTTATAGAGACGTTCATGATAGATAGAATTCAGCGTGATTGGTTCTCCAATGTACGCGGCGATATCCTCGCGGGTATCGTAGTGGCATTGGCTTTGATTCCTGAAGCGATTGCCTTTTCGATTATTGCCGGCGTTGATCCCAAAGTCGGTCTGTATGCCTCGTTCAGTATCGCCGTGATCATTGCCTTTGTAGGCGGTCGTCCGGGGATGATCTCGGCAGCCACCGGTGCGATGGCATTGCTGATGGTCACCTTGGTGAAAGAGCATGGCTTGCAATACTTACTTGCCGCTACCGTGCTTACCGGTATTTTGCAGATCGGTGCGGGTTATCTAAAACTCGGCAACCTGATGCGTTTTGTCTCGCGCTCAGTGGTGACAGGGTTTGTGAACGCCTTGGCGATTTTGATTTTTATGGCGCAACTCCCTGAGCTGTTTGGCCCCGAGATCATGCGCGAGGGCGACATCCTCTGGCATGTATACCCAATGACGTTAGCGGGCCTTGGCATTATCTATTTGTTTCCTTATATCCCGCGTATTGGTAAAGCCATTCCTTCTCCGTTGGTGTGTATTTTGGTCCTTACCGGTATCGCGATGACATACAACCTTGATTTACGTACCGTCGGAGATATGGGTGAGCTGCCGGATACCTTACCTGTATTCTTGTGGCCGGACGTACCGCTAAACTGGGACACGCTGGCGATTATCTTCCCATACTCTGCGGGACTGGCGGTGGTTGGCTTGTTGGAATCGATGATGACCGCCACTATCGTGGACGATTTGACCGATACCAGCAGCGATAAAAACCGTGAATGTAAAGGCCAAGGTGTGGCTAACATTGCGACCGGTTTTCTTGGTGGTATGGCCGGTTGTGCGATGATTGGTCAGTCCGTTATCAACGTGAAATCGGGTGGCCGCGGACGTCTATCGACCTTTATCGCCGGTACTTTGCTGCTAATCATGGTGGTGTTCCTCAGCGATTGGATTAGCCAGATTCCGATGGCTGCGTTGGTCGCGGTCATGATTATGGTTTCGATCGGTACCTTCTCTTGGGAGTCCATCATTAATCTGAAGTCACACCCACTGTCGACCAATATCGTTATGCTGACGACCGTTGCCGTGGTTGTGTTTACCCATAACTTGGCGATTGGTGTGTTTGTCGGTGTGTTACTCGCGGCGCTATTTTTCGCCAACAAGATTGGTCGTTTTATGGTGGTCAAAAGCGACAATACAGACAATGGCGACGAGCGCACGTATCGCGTTGTTGGCCAAGTCTTTTTTGCCTCGTCAGATCAATTTTTATCATCGTTTGACTTCAAAGAAGCGGTGGAGCGTGTCACCATCGATCTCTCTGCAGCGCACTTCTGGGATATTACGTCTGTGTCTGTACTCGACAAGGTGGTGATTAAATTCCGTCGTGAAGGCACTGAAGTCAACATCGTGGGTATGAATGATGCGACTGCGACCATCGTCGATAAGTTCGGCGTGCACGATAAGCCGGAAGAAGTTGAAAAAATGATGGCTGGCCACTAAGGAGACCGACCATGGAACAAATTACCGCGTGCGTAGATGGCCCGCATTATTCAAAGCAAGTCGCAGACTTGAGCATTTGGGCAGCCAAGCGCCTTTCTGTGCCGTTGACGCTATTACACGTGTTGGATAAGTCCTCACACCCAGCGGAACCTGAGCTTTCAGGTAACCTAGGAGTCGGGAGCCGTGAACAACTGTTGCAAGAACTGGTGGAGCTGGATGAGCAGCGTGCCAAGCTAGCCATGAAACACGGCAAAGCGCTGCTGTCTGAGCTGGAAGACGACGCGAAAGCCAAAGGGCTGGACGATGTGCGTAAGCTGCAACGCCACGGCCATTTAGTAGAAACATTACTTGAGCTTGAGCCACAAACTCGTGTTTTGGTATTGGGTAAATCGGGTGAATTGCATCAAAACGATACCAAAGCGATTGGATCGCAGCTGGAAAGTGTGATCCGCTCCATCAAGGCGCATACCTTGGTCGCGAATGGTGAGTTCAGTGCGCCAGAGTCTTACTTATTGGCCTTTGATGGTAGCGACATCAGCGAAAAGTTGGTAGAAAAAGCCTTGAGCACGCCGCTGTTGGCAGACATGACATGTCATTTGGTGATGGTAGAAGACTCACAAGAAAAGCTGGCAGCGTTTAAACGTGCGGCAGAGCGCTTGAAAACGGCGGGTGTCGATGTGGTTGAAGTGCAGTTAACCGGTGAGGTGCACCGCGCTATCCTAGACTATCAAGCGGCCAACCAAGTTGGACTGATTGTGATGGGGGCTTATGGTCACTCGAAACTGCGTCAGTTCTTTTTGGGCAGCAACACCACCAAGCTGCTGGTTGAATCAACGGTGCCTATGCTGTTGATCCGCTAACCGTGCCGGATAGCAAGCAAATAAAAACCCGCATGATGCGGGTTTTTTTGTATCTGTTGACCGTTTGTCTTTAGTACGTTTGGGGATCAGTACTTAAAGCGTGTGGTAAACATAAATTGGTCGCCATACCACTCGTTTACACGATACTCTGCACCCAAAGAAAAGAGTTCGGTGGCGTGGAAACGGCCGTATGCAGAGCCAAAGGTATCTTCTTCGTCATCAACGGTGAGCAAACCAATTTGGCCGCCAACTTCTACCTGTGGACCCAACCACTGACGGATACCTAGGTTCACTTCTAGGCCCACATCACTGTCGTAATCCTTTTTGTTCACGCCACGAGCAAGCAGCTCACCGGTCAGGTCTGCCCAGTTGTTAATCGGGGCATGAAAGCCAATCCCAGCTGATGTATCCCAGTCTGAATCAAACTCGGTGTCTGCCTCAACGCGAATGTGTGCATTAGGATGGATAGACATGCTAAATCCTGCACCATAGGTGAGTGGGCTGACACCAATGCGCCCTTCAACGTAATCGTAACTGAAGTTACTCATGGTGCTCAGGCTGGCGTCGTCTTCATTGGCCGCGGCGCTGAATGAGGCCAGAGCGACAATAGCGCCGGCTAATAGAGATTTACGCATTATCAATTCCACTTGTTATTGGTGTTGAAATCATTCTATAAGACGATTGAACGAATAAACAAGCACATCCGTGTTGCAGACGTGGCTTTTTTACCGATTTCTGACCCAATGGCGGGTATTCAGGCAAAAAGCGCTTATTCGCCGCCCACCTCGAATTTATGCTTGTTGATGGCGTCCACGAGTCTTGGCGTATCAAGTACACTGGTCCATGGCAACAGGTTTGGTTCGTGCTCAATCATAAAGCTGGTTAATTGATCAGTGACTACGCTGGTAAGCGTCGCTTTTTGCCATGGTTTAGCAATGTAGTAATGTAAACTGGCGTGGTTAATCGCCGATACTGTGTCTTCCAGTCCCGCTTGGCCGGTGAGAAGCAGTTTACGCGCCCCTGCGGTTTGCGGTTGTTTCGCCAACTCAATCAAAAAATCGACGCCAAGTTCACCTGGCATAATGTGATCACACAGGATAAGTGCCAATTGCGTGCCTTGCGCCGCCATTTGCTCAATCACATCGCGTGCTTCTGCAACCGACTCTGCGGCTTCTAACTCAAAATGATCAGAAAAGCTTTGTAAGTCATCCATGACGCTATCAAGCACGTCACGTTCGTCATCCACGCATAAAATCATATACTGGCTCATAACTGGGGCTCCTTACGGGTAGCAGGGGAGAGCGAAACGGGCAGTGTCACTGTCATGGTGGTGCCTTGTTGCTGAACAGATGACACACGAATATCACCACCATGTTGCTGGATAATTTGTTGGCACACGGTCAGACCAATGCCCAAGCCAAAGTGGCCCTCGCGTTTGGTGGTGTAGTTTAAGGCAAAGATTTTTTCTTGTTGCTCTGGCGTCATGCCCACGCCGGTATCTGAAATCGCGACTTGGATGTAACTTGCTTCATCGTTATCGACAAGGTCGGTTTGTACCGTGAGTGTGCCGGGCTCTGGCATGGCGTCGAGCGCATTGGCGATTAAGTTGGTCCACACTTGCGCCAGCGCGTAGGGCTGGGCGACAATTTCCGGCAATGGGTGGTAGCGTTTGTCCAACTGATGGGGTTTCAGTCGATGCTCAAATAAGGTCAGGGTGTCTTCAATGCCTTCCAGCAGCTGGGTGCGCTGACGCTGCTCAGTATCTTGGCGCGCATAGGTCCGTAAGCTTTTGACTAAATCGGCAATGCGTTGGGCACAGACATGGTTTGAACGCAGCAAGCGGCCGCAGCGGGCGTATTGTCGCCAGATTTCCACCGTGGGCGAGAAGGCATCGCCCAGTTGCTGTTGCCAGTGCGAGACCTCATCAGCTTGATACAGTCCCATCCCGACTATATCACGGGCAAGATGACGATCGCCGACTTGGTCGGTTAAGTTTTGAGTGTAGGCGCGTGCTTGAGCCGTCGAGAGAGGCGTAGCTTCGCGGTTCGTCTGCAATAATGTGAGTGCTTGCTCAAGGCTATCAGGCGTTAATGGTGCTTGTGCGACCGCTTGTAATGCATCACCGAGGGCGTCGCTATTTCTCAGAATGGCCGACACGGGATTGTTTAGCTCATGGGCGACACCGGCCACGAGTTGCCCAAGCAACGCCATTTTTTCCTTCTCGACCAATTGCTGATTGGCGGCGTCCAATGAGGCGAGGGTTTGTTGCAATTGAATTTCGGTGCCAATACTGCGCTTTAAGCGCTGGTTAAAATGCAGTAGTAGGTGCTGGATAAACAGCGGCAATAGCTCCGAGCGGCTACGCATGATTTTGGCAAACAGTTCGTGGTCAATTTTGATCACTTGGGTGCGAGTCAAAGTGCGGGCCGTTGAGAAAGACACTTCGCCGGTGACAAATGACATGCTGCCGATCAAGCTGCCTGCTTTTAGAGTAGAAACATGATGCTCTTGGCTATCGTCATCGGTTTTGTATAACCCCACTTCGCCTTCGGCAATAAACCAGAGAAATGCATTGGGTTGATTTTCTTTGGTAAGAACATGGTGAGGGCTGTAAGTGCGACACGCTTTGCTTTCATCATTCCCTTCGAAAAAAGCATAGAGACCTTGAATTACTTTGTCGGCAATGGCGCGGGTGTCACTACTTGAGGGGGAGAACAGCTGAGATTGGAACTGGTTAATTTCGCGTTCCACTTGTGCATCAAGCAAGGCGCGGTGATCGAGCGCTTCAGCATAGCGGAGTAAATCATGCTGGCAGTAGCGTAACACATAGGTGGTTAGCTCTTTTTCGGCCACGCGTTGTAGTTCATCCCGACGCCAAGGCTTGTGCATGCAATAGTTTAACCGTCCCTCATTCACCGCCTGCAAAATGGCATCATACTGTGGCGCATCACTGAGCAATAGAGTGCGCGCACCGATGCTAGCTGGGTGATTATCGATGTTGACGAGCATATTGATGCCACTGTCATCACCGGGTTGATTATGACAAATCAACATTGCCACTTGTTGACCTTGATGCTGACATTCATCAAGAAGTGCGTTGGCGTCATCAGGGTTATCGGCACTACACAGATCGAAAACATCCCGAAAAGGGGCTAAATCGTGAGTGAGCTTCTCGATAATGATGGGATCGTGGTCGACGCACAAAATCACATAGGCATTCATAAGGAATCGCTGAATTTCTGCTCAATGCTTTGCATTGTAAGCGGATTTAGCCAGCGATGATGCGAATCGGTCGACAATAACGCACTTTGTCACATCCTTACACAAAATAGGCGCCAACCCACGATGTGCTGACGCCTTGTACTTAGTATTACTCGATCAAGGTTTCCTGTTCGGTGGTGAGTTGGCTGCGGCGTTTACGCGTACGGCGGTGGAACAACCATCCGACCAACAGACTGAGGCTGGCAATCACTAATGTCATCAGTGGCGCAATAATCAAAAGATGATTAACGAGACCAGCCAGTTTGGGCGGCAGGTATGAAATGGCATAGCCTGATAAGACTAACAGACAGATCCAAAAAACCGCGTTGCAGAGCGAACGAATCAAGAAACGGGGCAGTGATAGCCCTTGCCTTAACCCTATCATCATCGGGAGTAGCGACCGTACCACGGGTAAAAAACGTGCGACAAACATGGCATGCAGACCATATCGGCCGATTAACGCGTCGGCTCGCTGCAAATGCTTGGCAGGCACTTTATTCAACCAATGAGATACCCACCGCCACTCTTTTAATCGTTGTCCTTGATAAAAGGCCATTGCGCTGCCTAACCAGCCAGCCATGATTAGAATTAATATGATCACGTAGAGGTGGAAGACGCCAAAAGCCGCCAAACTCCCACAAAGCACAATAACGCTGTCGCAGGGTAAGGGCGCGGCGGGTAAAAAGCCGCTTTCTGCGAATACTAACAAGCCGACACAAACATAAAGCAATGACAGATCCATGTGCTGCAGTGCAGCGAGATCATGATTCCATAATGCAGAAAATACAGATAAAGCGTCCAAGACTATTTCCTCATCAAACCTATTCACGTTTTTCAATAACTTATGGTGAAAAAACTAGGCATGTGCATAGCGTGCGAATAGGTGAGGAAACTGCAGTAATCGAGGCACAACAACCGTTAATGTCTGTTGCTGTCTTTGACACGCCAATACTTGCATGAAGTGTGTTGCGAAGTGCAAAAACGTGCCACACGTGTCCACAAGGTGACTAGTCGGGTTATGTGAGTTTTTGTCATCGCCGGGGCTGTCGCTGTCATTTGTTGCTCGTGACAGTCCAAGGCGACTTACCAAGCATGCCATATCAGGGTGATGGTGGCTGTGGGGTACCACGGTCGAATCAGCAATGAGATAGCCAAAGGGCGAGGTGACGTATGGCGCGGCATGCAAAGGAGGTGGCGACGCGGCGAGGACCAATACAAAAACGGCCAGCGCAGCCATTAAACATGAGAGGCCGACGCTGACGCCGCGCTGTCCGCTATTCCACGCATACCGAAAACGCGCGAATACATACATCGAAATGTGCCTCTGAGAATCAAACGTCGATCGCATTGAACACGTCGGGCATAGTGATGCCCGTATGAATAATTTGAGCCTTCATCTAAGCGGTGAGAGACGCGTCAATGGTAGTGTTTTCCTGCCTCATTATGCCGGGAAGGCTTGCAAGTAGGACGAATCATCATAGCGTGAGGTGGCTGGGAGATCTAATGCTATTTTATAAAATAATTACCGATGTGGATTTGCTTTTTAAGTGATAAAAATCAGTGAGGTATATGGTTTCTCATGTAAAAAGGTTCGGAATGTTGTATCGGCGGTTTTCGCCCGTCACGCAGGATGCCATGTCATTGTTATCGTCATCGTCTATTTTTGGTTACACTAGAGCTTTTCGAGTGCCTTGAGGGCAAAAGATATGTTTCTAGGAAAATACGGCGCCATGGCTGGCGCTGTTGCGGTGGCGGCATGTTGGCCGTTTGCCACCGGTCAAATCGCGCAATCTATGTATGAGCGAGAAGTGGCACAATTTAGTTCGCCAGACATTATGGTAGAACAACGGGAATACCATCGCGGTTACCTTGATTCTCGTGCTGTGACGCGTTTGCACTTTAAAGGTGACGTCAAGCTAGCCTTAGAAGAAGCGGGCCTGCCCAGTGAGTATGATCTTTCCTCAGAGATCACGCACGGTGTGCTCGGCGTATCATCGACTAATACCTTAGTGTTGACCCCCGAGCTACAAACACTCACCCAGCGCCTATGGCCGGGTAACCCGACCCCTATCCGGTTGGACATGGAAACGCTTGTGACAGGAGCGTCGGATTATCAGTTGACCGTCGCGCCTTTCTCATTCACGAATGAGAGCAAGAATCTGACAGCCAGCGAGCTCACCTTGATGGGGAGCTTGGCACGCGATGGTGAAATTACCTTCGATTTTAACTGGCCAGCGGCGGCGCTGAATGCCGATAACGGCGAGCAGATAAAAATCGATACGGCTAAAGGTCAAGGACGGGGTTATTTGCAAGATGACCTTTGGATTGGTGAGCAGGCATTCTCGGTTGAAGGCATGCGTCTGGTTGATACCAGCAACCAAGCTTATCGAGTCGGAAAAAGTCAAATTCAGATCAGTAACCAAATGGTCAATGCAGACGAAAACACACGCGCGCGCATTGATAATGCGAACCGCATTACCGTGTCTTCATTTACGTTGCCGGATAACAGTGAATGGCGCAACATCGCGTTGGTCTTTGATGCGAAAGGACTAGACTATCAGGCGATGGCGACGATCGCCGGCCTATCATCTGATCTTGAGAACCCAGAGCAAGTTGACGCACTGGATCAAGCGATGATGACGCTATTACAGCAAGGACTAGCGTTAGATATTGCACCGGCGAGCATCACCTTACCGGATGGCGATGTAAGCGCTAATGTTGCGCTGAACCTAGCCAAAGCGGACCCACAAGCCGATGCGCAGTTAGACTTAAATGCCTTGGTCAGCCGTTTGTCAGGCAATATCGACATTACCGTGCCAGATGCATTGCTAAGCCAGCCGCAATGGCAGGCGAAAAAACAGCAGTTGATCAAAGCGGGATACGCGACGATGAATGAGGGACAGTTTGAGCTCGCTGCCACCATTGAAGGTAATCAAATTGTGTCTAGCAATGGCGAGTCGATGCCGCTGATGCTATTTGCGATGTTAATGATCTAACACAATCACTGATGGAGCACAGTCTTGGTGTGCTCCATTGTTGACCCCTTATTTCGCTAGCTGTATAAATAGTTGATAACTATAACGCTATAAGATAATTCATGACCCAAGCACTCCCCGATCTTAAAGCCAAAAAGTATAAAACAGTGCGTGAAGAAGCCGTGATTGGCTTACGTGCGGTTGGCTTTCTTAAACATGGCACCGCCACTCACGTACAAATTAAAACCCCGGTTGGGCAAATTTTTAGCTGCCAGAGTACCTTCATTGGCTTTGATGGCGAACAGCGACTGTTCTTTACCATTCCCACCCGCAACGTTAAGCAGTTAAACCAGTTCTTTGTAGAAGGGTATCGCATTGCGGTTGATGGCGTATCGGATGAGGGAGAAGGCACCAAAATTCGTTTTGCCTCACGGATTTCACATATCATGATGTCGCCAGCCGCGATTATGCTGGTGGAATTACCGCAGCAAGCCAAGTTGATTCAACAGCGGAAAGAAAGCCGTTATGAGCTCAACGTCAAAGGTGAAATCCCACTTGAGAAGCGACGTTTGTCGGTCAACCTAACCGATATCTCCGCCGGTGGCTGTGGGTTTAGTTTTGATGCTATCGCTCCCGTGTTTGAAATGAAGCATCAACTCGCGATTCAAGTCCGGCCTTCGCACGGGGATGACTGTTTTGTGCTGAGTGGACAAGTAGAGAATCGTCAACAAAAGTGGGGCATGCAGCGCTACGGCTTGTCTTTTGATCAATCGGGACTTCAGCACTGTCGTGAATTGATTAAACGCTTAGTCTTTGACGGCTCACGCTACATTTTTAATCCCACCGTTGAAAGTGATGAGTGACAGTGTCACTTTAAGCTCCCTCCACTCTCTTTAGGCGAGGCCTTGCATCGCCATGCGCTGTCCAGTAATCGCATCATTATCACTGCGGGCAGCGCTGCACATAGATGACTTTTGCATTGATGGCATGATGATTAAAAAAGTGCAGCCAGCGTTTTTGATGGTGCTGGAGCGTATCGCCGGGTCCTTTTACTTCGACCCACTGATAGTCATCGGCTCGGCACATAAAAAGATCAGGCTGATCGCTGCGATTATGTCGTCGATCAAACAATATTCTTTCGAAACACGCTTTGAGTTGGTGGGTGGAGAGCGCGCGTAACGCTGCATCCAGTAACGGCCATTCGATAACTCCCCAGTGGACCCAATCATTGGTTATGCCGTGCTTTTCTGCATAATGCTGCTTTATCAGCGCACGCGCGTTGTCTATGTCACTGAGGCGATCGTCAATGGCAGGTTGGCGCGCAGTGCAAAACTCCTCGCTGTATAAATCACGTGGCCCGCGTTGAAATGGGTTAAGAAATGCTCCTTGGACGGGCATAAAAAGGATGTCCCAAAAAAATAATCCAAACAGTGCGTTCAATAAGCAATTTTCGCTGTACCAGACTGTCCAACCTTGAGCGCGATAATAATCGGCAACTTCCCACTCAACGCGATCGTGCAAGGGTAAAGCCAGGTGCTCTGTGTGTATTTCGCTGATCGGCGTCGCAGGCAATTCATGGAGCCCAATATGTTGTTGGATCTTTTTTTGTTTGGCGAGGCGACAGGCGATGTCACGTTCATCCTCATCATGAGGAGCGCGCAACATGGTGCCGATCAGTGTGGAGGCCAAGTCGATATCGTCTTGCTTGATGGCTATCCGCGCTTGTCGTTCACGGCTTGGAGGCTGTGTGGTGGTTTGATAGAGCATTTGTGCCGTATCAAGGTTTGCATGGCGTTCGTGTTCACGGGCAATGCGATTCACTAACCGTTGGCGTTTCCGCTCCAGTGGTGGCCATGCGTACCGCGCGGGAAGCTGGTCAGTTAGGGCGAGAATGATGTCGGATTGCTTGGCTTTTTTCGCTTGCCAATAATGCTCATTCAATGCCGACAAGTGCAACCAATGGTTGATATGTTCACGGCATTGAAAGAGGCGCTCTGATTGACGGAGCGCGTAAGATTCAAAGGTTTGAATACCCAGCTCGGCCACCACAAACTGACTCAAGTCTTGACGCGAGTTATCAAAGTAGAGCAGTAAAAATACGGATAACAACTCGGGTTGCAGACACTCAATGAGCATGGTTGGGCTGGTCAACGTGTCGCCATAAGTCGCTTGAATCGCGACTTGCCATTGCGCTTTACTGGCGCTTTTGGGCACGTCAGCCTGCGGATAAGCGTGAGCCATCTGGGGTTTGGTCAGGAGATTCAGCACCACCTCGGTGGCCGCCTGATGGGTGAGGCGAACATAGCCCTGCGTGGCTAATTCGTCGAGTAAAGGAGACAAGTCGCCGAGTTCGTGATACACCAATTTTTCGGCGACAAACCAATCATGACGACGCATCAATAATCGGATCAGCAAACATTGCGCCTTAAAGCTAAGCTGTTGAAAGGTGGTGATCCAATGACGCTCTGCGTGATTGAGCAGATCCCAATCACGTTCAGACACTAAATCCATCAAGCATAGGAAGTTATGATGATAATAATAGGGAGAAAGAGGGTCTGGCTGCGTCATCCTTTGTCCTTTTTTATTTTGTTACGACACATGCATTCAGGAGCTGCCGCATGAAATGGAGTATCGCCTTACTATTGTCAGTTGTTAGCTGGTTGGTGTCGAGTTCTGTGTTAGCCGACGCAGAGAATACGTTTTCACCTGAGCAAGGGATCGCTGGCGTGGCTTGTATGGTGGTTGATCCTGCAGGGCGCTTGCTGCTCGTCAAAGACCGCGTCAGTGGCCGCTATGGATTACCGGGCGGCCGTGTAAGCCTTGCGGAATCCCCGCAAAAAGCATTAGCACGAGAAGTATTTGAAGAGACCGCTATTCGCGTCGATGTTGGTAAGGTGCGTTATCAGGATCATCGCGGCGTCTTGTTTGATTGTCGCAGCTTGGCCCCATTACCGGTTGTCTCCCAAGCGGATGGTACTGGCATTTTGCCTGCGTGGCTGGCGCCGAACTTTGCCTCTGAAATTGACGAAGCCCGACTCGTACCCAAAGCGCACGCTGAAGACTATCAATACCGATTTAATGACAGGGGAGCGCTACTGTGGTCTTTAGTCGATAAAGTGCCAAGCAGCGATGTGACCGCGTTGGCAGACTTTAGCGCACTCGCCCCTGCCTTTTATGTGAGTCAGTACGGGTTAGTCTCGGGTGTCCAGCAAGCCGTTGCCGCAATGGGCGAGACCATGGCTTCGTTCACCACTCAGGTCTTTTGGCTGGTCAATATTTTAGGGGAAACGGCATTCTATCTTGCTTTTGTACCGCTATTTTTGGTTTTCAGAGGCCATAAATCGGCCTTGTCTTTGTTGTTTTTGCTGATCAGTGCTGCCGCGGTATCAACCCTTCTAAAAAGCGGCTTTGCAATGCCTCGGCCTTTCTTTATTTGGCCCGAGTTAAAAATCGGTGATGCGAGAGGTTTTACAGTACCGAGCGGCCACACCTTACTGGCGGCAGCGGTAACAACGGCTTGGTATCTTAAGCGGCGCGCTGAGCATCCGCCCGCCTATGGAGCGTTGGCGCTGACAGTATTAGTGATTGTATTGATGGGCCTGAATCGGATGTACCTCGGTGTACACTTTGCCAGTGATGTCATCATTGGCGGTTTGATTGGTGCCGGCATTGCAAGTGTGACCGTCAAACTTGATGGTCTGACGGTAAAAAATGCGCGGCCACTGCTCAATACCGCACGGATATGGCTGTTGGTATGCATCATATTGGCGCTTGCAGCATTAGCGGTGAAGTTGCCAAATTTGCTGTATCTCGCTGCCCTCGCGGCCGGCGTTTATACCGGTCAAGTTTGGCATAAGCTGTTCCCAACCCGTAAACCCGCACAAACACGAGGCGGAAAAATACTCACTTTTGCCTGGATTATTCTCGGCGCGGGGATCATTCTCGGTGTTGCTTATGGTGTCAGCCAGTTAACTGGGGTCAGTTGGGTGTTGCTGATTTTCACGTGCATGGCAATTTGGAGCATACCGCCTTGGGCATTGATCGCCAGCCCTGAGTTAGCACGTTGGTTAGCCCGAAAAATAGGCATGCAATCGTTATAGCTACGTTTGGCGAACGGTACTTTGTGATGGATTGGTGGTGAATTATGGGTGATCGCTTTGGCTGCGCGTAGAGTTAAGGTAAAGTGACAGCACAACAAAAAGTCACACCAGGCATGGTGGATACTGCGCACAGGAACAGCAATGATACCGGCAATACACCCACAGGCGGGCTTGTCGTCCGCCGTCGTTGATTTTCTAACCGCTTTGCAGCAAGCAGGCTTTGAAGGCGATATTGAGTCAACTTACGCGAGCCGATTGGCCGTGGCGACCGATAACAGCGTCTATCAGGCACTGCCACAAGCAGTGCTTTTCCCGGCGAGTGTGGACGACCTTGCACTCATTGGGCACACCGTACAAGCGCCGCCTTTCAATGCGATTAAATTCTCTCCTCGCGGTGGCGGAACGGGCACTAACGGTCAGTCACTGACGAAACATGTGGTGGTAGATGTTTCTCGCCACATGAATCAGGTATTGGAGGTTAACCCAGAGCAAGGCTGGGTCAGGGTACAAGCTGGCGTGATTAAAGATCAGCTCAATGACATCCTGCGGCCTTACGGTTTCTTCTTCTCGCCCGACCTTTCCACCAGTAATCGCGCCACCATTGGCGGTATGATCAATACGGATGCATCGGGACAAGGCTCGCTTCGTTACGGGAAAACCTCTGACCATGTATTGGGGTTAAAGGCGGTACTCGTCGATGGCAGTGTGTTAGATACGCAGCCTTTAGATAGTGACCAATTAAATCATGCGATGGAGCGAGACGATCTTGCCGGTCGTGCATTAGAGACGGTCTCGTCGGTGTGTCGAGAGCACCGAGATTTGATCACGCGTACCTTTCCGCCTTTAAACCGCTTTCTCACTGGTTACGATCTTAAGCATGTCTATGATGACGCATTGAGTCGGTTTGATATCGGCCGCGTCCTATGTGGCGCGGAAGGCTCGCTGGCCTTTATTGCCGAAGCGACCTTAAACATTACTCCGATCCCGACCGTGCGCACCTTGGTCAACATCAAGTACGACAGCTTTGACTCGGCCTTGCGCAATGCGCCCATGATGGTAGAGGCCAAGGCGTTATCGGTCGAAACTGTTGATGCCAAGGTGTTGGATTTGGCTCGCAACGACATTGTCTGGCACACCGTGAGTGATTTGTTGCAAGATGTGCCGGGTAAAACCATGCATGGCATCAATATGGTGGAATTTGCAGGCAATGATGCTGACGATATTGACCAACAAATTACCGCACTTTGTGACAAGCTGGATGCCTTGATTGAGCACGAGCAACAGGGCGTGATTGGCTACCAAATCTGTCGCGATCTCGCGTCGATCAACAAGATCTATGCGATGAGAAAAAAGGCGGTCGGCCTGCTCGGGGCGACGAAAGGGAAAGCGAAGCCGGTGCCTTTTGCCGAAGATACCTGTGTGCCGCCTGAAAACCTAGCCGACTTTATTAGTGAATTTCGTGCCTTATTAGACAGCCATGATCTGCATTATGGCATGTTTGGTCATGTCGATGCGGGTGTGCTCCACGTTCGCCCCGCACTAGACCTATGCGATCCGGAACAAGAGCGAATCATGAAAACCCTGTCAGACCAAGTCGTTGCGCTGGTTGCGAAATACGGTGGCCTGATGTGGGGGGAGCATGGCAAAGGATATCGTTCAGAATACGGACCGGCGTTTTTTGGTGACACCTTGTTTACCCAATTACGGCGAGTTAAAGCGGCATTTGATCCGCAAAACCGCATGAATCCCGGCAAAATTTGTACGCCTATCAATAGCGAAGATGCGTTGGTTCGTGTTGATGACACCAAGCGTGGTTTTTACGATCGGCAAATCCCCATTGAGGTTCGCGACAGCTTTAAAGGAGCGATGGAGTGTAACGGAAACGGGTTGTGCTTTAACTATGACACCGCGTCACCGATGTGTCCGTCGATGAAAGTCAGCTACGACCGTCGCCATTCTCCCAAAGGACGCGCGGGGATCGTACGGGAATGGTTGCGTCTATTGGCCGAGCAGGGGGTTGATCCGCTCGATGTGGAACAGGCCTTAATGACGCAATCTCCCTCGGTGCGTGAGGTGATGAAAAAATTTGGCCGCTATTTTACGCGACGTAAGCAAGCGGACGATTTTAGCCACGAAGTGATGGAAGCGATGAATGGCTGTTTGGCGTGCAAAGCGTGTGCGAGCCAATGCCCGATTAAAGTCGACGTTCCCAGCTTTCGCTCTCGGTTTATGCAATTGTATTACAGCCGCTACCCGCGCCCGATCAAAGACCACCTCGTGGCGAACATTGAAACGTTATTGCCCCTGATGGCAAAAGCGCCCAAGTTGGTAAACGCCGTCACTCAACCCAGCTGGGCACAAGGGTTGACGGCAAAATTGGTGGGATATACTGATACGCCTGCGTTATCGGTGCCCACCTTAGCAGCGTCTTTGGCTGGCGATCATGCGCTAAAATTTGATCTAACTTGGCTGCAAGCGCTGTCTGCACAAGAGCGTGAAAATTATGTGTTGATTGTCCAAGATCCGTTTACCAGCTTTTATGAAGCACCGCTTGTGCATGATCTTGTTCAGCTTGCGCGCCAACTAGGAAAAGTGCCGATGTTGGTTCCGTTTAAGCCCAACGGCAAGGCCCAGCATGTGAAAGGCTTCTTACGCCGGTTTGGGGCAACGGCACAGAATACCGCGGCGTTTCTTAATCAGCTTGCTGCGCTGAATATTCCCTTGGTGGGCGTCGATCCGGCATTGGTGCTTTGCTATCGTGATGAATACTGCGAAGCGTTGGGCAAAAAGCGAGGCGATTTTAACGTTCAACTCAGTCACGAGTGGTTGATGTCAGTGGTGCCAGCATTGCCGCCAGCGGACACTATAGATGCGGGAACCTGGTACTTGTTTGGCCACTGTACCGAAAAAACACAATTGCCACATGCAGAGCAGCAGTGGGCACAACTGTTCGCTCACTTTGGTGCCGAGCTAAAACCGGTATCGGTTGGATGCTGTGGTATGACGGGTACCTATGGCCACGAAGCCGATAAGCGTGAGACCTCGCAAGCCATCTACGATTTAAGTTGGTCAGGCAAGTTGGCCGAATTGCCGGCAGAGCGGGTCCTCGCGACGGGCTATTCGTGTCGCAGTCAGGTCAAACGGTTTAGTGAGCAACAATTGCGGCATCCATTGCAGGTATTGCTGCGTTTAGCGTGCACCCGCAGTGATCGTGTCCATACTGAACACGTAAAGTAACATTGAGCTTGCACGCAAATGGGTTTCGCGTACAGTGAAATAATGGCTAAAAACGAAGGCAAAACAGATGCTTAAAACGATTGTTATCATCTTGCTGGTTTTGGTTGGTATCACCGCGGCACAGTACCTTGATGAGGGCACGCAAAAGAAAATCGCGTGGGTTGTCGGGGGGATTGCGGGCGTGCTTGCGCTGCTGGTTATTGGCGCTGAGCTATTTCGTTAGTCACCCATTTGCTCGGCAAACGATTAAACGCCCCCATCGCGAGATGTTGGGGCGTTTTTGATCCTGTCGCTAAACGGTTATTTACGCTTGCGAGACGGCTTATTGGTAGTGGCCGACGCACGGTTTTTTCCGCTGGGGCGACGAATGTCGGGTTGATTTGGGTGCTTGGTCGCAAAGCGCTGGGTGCCATGACGTCCAGAGCGGCGCTGACGTCCCACTTTAGCAGGGGCGTCTTCTTTCGGAATCAAACATTTAGGGCCGTTACCGATAAGGTGACTTTTACCCATACGCACCAAAGCGTCACGGATCAGTGGCCAGTTAGCAGGGTCGTGGTAACGTAACAGTGCCTTGTGCAGTCTACGTTGACGCTCGCCTTTGGCGACGGTGAGATCTTCGCGTTTTTTATACTTCACTCGCTTCAGCGGGTTGGTCTCAGAGTGATACATCGCGGTGGCATTACACATCGGTGATGGGTAGAAGTTCTGCACCTGATCACACTCAAAATCGTTCTCTTTCAGCCAGCATGCCAGATGCACCATATCCTCATCCGTACATCCGGGATGTGCGGCAATGAAGTAGGGGATAAGGTATTGTTTTTTTCCTGCTTCTTTGCTGTATTTTTCAAACAGGGCTTTAAAGCGCTCATAGGCGCCCATCCCCGGCTTCATCATTAGATCGAGGGTGTTTTTCTCGGTGTGTTCGGGGGCGATTTTGAGGTAACCCCCAACATGGTGGGTGACCAACTCTTTCACGTATTCGGGCGATTCAATCGCGAGATCGTACCGGACGCCTGACGCGATCAAGACTTTTTTAATCCCTTCGACTTGGCGAGCTTTACGATATAAATCAATCGTATGACGATGATCCGTGTTCAACTTATCGCAAATTTTAGGAAACACGCAAGACGGTCGCCGACAATTTCGCTCGGCCTTGGGGTCCGAACAGCCTAAACGGTACATGTTCGCGGTAGGCCCACCGAGATCAGAAATGGTGCCGGTAAAGCCGGGCACTTTATCACGAATATCGTTGAGCTCTTCAATGATCGAGGCTTGCGAACGGTTTTGAATGATCCGTCCCTCGTGCTCGGTAATTGAGCAAAATGAGCATCCGCCAAAACACCCACGCATAATGTTTACCGAGGTTTTGATCATGTCGTAGGCGGGAATTTTCGCCTTTCCATATTTAGGATGAGGAACACGTGCATAAGGAAGACCAAACACGTAATCCATTTCTTCGGTAGTCAGTGGTACGGGAGGTGGATTGATCCAAAGCAGCTGATCGCCGTGTTGTTGGGCCAGTGCCCGCGCTGAATAGGGGTTGGCTTCTAAGTGCATCACGCGACTGGCATGGGCGTATAAAATACGATCGTTTTTGAGCTTCTCAAATGATGGCAAACGCACATAGGTATTTTTCGCATCGTGGCGAGAAGGACGAATCGTGATCGGTTTTGCCGTGTCAGGTTCTGCTTTCTTATTGGTTTCACATTGCGTTTCGGTGGCATAAGGATTCGGCATCACCATGGCTTTACCCGGCTTATCGATGCGCGTTGAGTCAACTTCGGCCATGCCTTCTGGGGGATGCTTCATCATCACTGCTGTCCCCGCGATCCGTGTCATATCAGCCAGTGCTTCGCCCCGCGAAAGACGGTGAGCCACTTCAATCAAGGCACGTTCCGCATTGCCAAACAGCAGAATGTCCGCTTTCGCATCGCATAGTACTGAGCGACGGACTTTATCGGACCAATAATCATAATGGGCAAGGCGACGCAGACTCGCTTCAATGCCACCCAGTACAATCGGTGTTTGCTTGTACGCTTCTCGACAACGCTGTGAGTATACGAGTACAGCGCGATCGGGGCGCTTTCCACCTTCATTGTTAGGCGTATAGGCATCATCATGACGCAGTTTTCTATCCGCGGTGTAGCGGTTGATCATGGAGTCCATGTTGCCCGCGGTAACACCAAAAAACAGATTTGGTTCCCCCAATGCCATAAAGTCATCTTTGCTGTGCCAATTAGGCTGCGCAATGATCCCGACTCGAAAGCCTTGTGCTTCAAGCGCGCGACCAATCACCGCCATACCAAAGCTGGGGTGATCGACATAGGCATCACCGGTCACAATGATGATGTCACAGCTGTCCCAGCCGAGTATATCCATCTCTTCTCGGGTTGTAGGCAGGAAAGGCGCCGGTCCAAAGCAAGCGGCCCAGTAGGGGGTGTAATCGTAAATAGCAGTTGGTGTCACGTTATCGTCTCTTGGTCAGCCCAGAGGCCTTGAGGATGGGTGATACCCCAAGACGGGCGATAAATTAGCCGGCGATTTTAGCGGTATTCCTGCATGGAGTATAGGGGCAAATGATCCCAGCGGGTACTCTATTACGTGGAGGGGTTGTGGGTTTTTACATAATCAATAAAGGCACGATCAGCCAAAGACAGATAACCATCCTTACGCCATGCCATTGAGATATCGAGGTTAATCGGCTGAGTGAATGGAATCCCCACAATGCCATGCTCGTGCTCGGTTACCATCTCAAGCAATGCGCTAATCGCAACGCCATGACGCACAATGTTTAAAATCATTGCCAGCAAATTCGTTTCCAAAGACAGCTTGGGGCGTATCGCGTATTGATGGCAAATATGATCCAAATAGTCACGATGGAAATAGCCGGGGCGAAACATGATCAGCTCATGATCGAAAAAGGTCTGATAGTCGAGGGTTTGGCACCCGGCAAGTGGGTGTTCCTCACTGACCACTGCAACCATTTGCGAGGAAATGAGGGGCATGGTTTCTAACGATGAGGGCACATCACTGGCGGTAATCACCGCCAGATCCAAGTCACTCTCGAGTAGCATCTTTCTTAATGAATGGGTGCCAGCTTCGATAATGGTTAACTTTAAGTCAGGATAGCGTCGCCGAAACCCCATCAATAAGTCCGGAAAAAAGTAGGAACCCAGCATACCGGGCACACCAATCCGAACCTCGCCCTTTTGCAACCCTTTCAGCTCATCCATTGCGGTAGACGTATCGCGCATCTGTTGCACCACACGATGCGCATGAGTAAGCAGCACTTGGCCTTCTTGCGTTAGCTGAATCCGCTTCTCGCTACGTACGAAAAGGGGCATAGAAAGATGGTGTTCAAGCTTTTTGATAGCGATACTCAACGCAGGTTGTGCAATGTGAAGCTGCTGTGCGGCGTGGGTGAAGCTCCCCGCCTCCGCGACAGCAATAAAGTAACGCAGCTGTTTAATGTCCATGTATAAATAATAGATATGGATAATATAAATTTAATATATTTTATTAATCACATTGCCGTTGCTAGCATGATCACAACTTAATGAGATGATGAGGTTGTCATGATTGAGCTTGGCTCATCGCGTTACCGATTAACGGCCTTTGCTCTGGCATTCGGCTCCTTCCTTATTTTTTGCAACTTATATCTCTTTCAGCCGATGTTGCCAGTATTTGCGAGCAACGATGGGATCAGTGAAACCCGTGCCAACTGGTTGCTGGCTGCCGCGACCTTAGGTCTTGCCTTCTCACTCGTCCCGTGGGCGGTATTGTCCGAACGACTCGGACGCCGTCCGATTATGCTAGTCAGCCTCTGGATGCTCCCTGCGATCGGGCTTCTGATGGCAGCAACCAACAGCTTTTGGTTGATTGTTGGGTTACGGGCGTTGATGGGCGCAGCATTAGGTGGCTTTGCCGCGGTTGCGGTCGCGTATATGGCTGAAGAATTCTCTGCTAAAGCGTTTGCGATCGCGGTAGGCAGCTATATCAGTGCCAACTCTCTTGGCGGGATATCCGGACGTGTTGCGGGGGGAATGATGACCGATTGGTGGGGCTGGCAAGGGGCGGTGCTAGGAATGGCGGTATTGAGTTTGTTGGGCGTTACCTTGGTGACGAAATTATTGCCGCGTCAGCAATACTTTACCCAAGGGAATACCTCGTTATTGACTCACTCGCGAGGCGTGCTATCTCATCTTCGTACCCCAAGGTTGTGGTTAGCTATGTTAATTGGCGGTATCAACTTTGCGTTATTCGTCAATTTGTTTTCGGTAATGGCGTTCCGGCTGGTGGCGCCGCCTTATCAATTGCCAGTGAGTTTGGTTTCGTCGGTCTTTATCTGTTATCTCGCGGGCACCGTTACATCACGATTGAGTGGACGCTGGGTACTTAGGTTCGGTGCGATTCGTGGCATGGCATTTGGCACCATTGTTGCCATGTTGGGCGTATTAGTGACCTTACACCATGACATCACTTGGATGATTGTTGGATTACTGGTGGTTAGTGGCGGGGCATTTTTCACTCACTCTCTCGCTTATGGTTGGGTAAGCCGACAAGCCAATCAGGGTAAAGCGACGGCAACGGCCTTGTATCTGGTGCATTACTACACTGGTGGTAGCTTAGGTGGCTTTTACCTGATTGCCGCTTGGCAACACTATGCTTGGGAAGGTGTGGTGGTCGCTGCGTGCAGCTTGGGTTTTGCTGTGCTGGGACTTGTATTTGCGCTTTACAAGTCAACGGGAAAAAGCAAACCCGCCGCCTCTTCATCAGAAACGGCGTTGAGCCATTAATGGCACTAGCTGGTTTCTAGGGCGCTATTGATATAGCTTGCCGTTTCTCTGGCATCGTTGGGACAGTGCTGGCCGACTTGATATTGACGTGTACAGTTGCGACCTTCTGCTTTCGCTTGATAGAGTGCGCAATCCGCCCGCTCAATTAACGAAGATAGGGTATCACCAGTTTGATAGCTGGAAATGCCAATTGATGCCGTTACTTTCAAAGGCGCGTCTCTTTCGTCAATAAACACATCCATCGCGCGAATTTCATTCAGCAATCGGTCTGCAATCTGTTGTGCGCTGTCGACATTGCATTTGGGAAGAAAAACGATGAACTCTTCACCGCCAAAGCGACCAAAAATATCTGACTTTCGCAGTCGCTCTTGCACGGCACGTGTGAAAGATTGCAAAACCACATCGCCTGCGTAGTGCCCCCATTTATCGTTAATACGCTTAAATTTATCCAAATCCAGCAATAGGACCGAGAAAGGAGAGTGCCTGTCTTCACTGATCGCTAAGGCGTGCATCGCCAGTTGCAGAAGCATTCGGCGGTTATAAATACCGGTCAGCGGATCCAGCGTGGCTTGGCGATACAACCTGAGAATCATATGCAACTGTGAAAGCTGTGACCATAACACCATCATGGCAATCACTGTTTGTAGCCAGTAGGATGAAATATTATCCGGGTTGAGCAATACACCGCT
The DNA here is from genome assembly GCF_001722075.1 of Salinivibrio sp. SS2. NCBI lineage: Bacteria > Pseudomonadati > Pseudomonadota > Gammaproteobacteria > Vibrionales > Vibrionaceae > Salinivibrio > Salinivibrio sp. SS2. The sequence continues at coordinate 45,103 of NZ_MEBP01000058.1, forward strand.
AAACGAGTCCACCCACAAATGACAGGCGAGGGTGACGCTCATCAGCGTTAAGCTCTCTTTCATGGTGAGCGGGAAAATCGTCAGCATCACTATTTGGATAATGGGCAATAGGGTGTAGCTGTATGAAAAAACACTGTTCTCAGAGGGAAAGCCTAATGTATGACTGGCTGAGAAATAAAAAAGGTTGGTGACACAGACCATCGCCATCAAGCCCAGCTTGGCCGCTTTAAGGTTATTCACTTTATTGACTGAAAAGCCAATCGCAATCAGGAACGCGGCAAGAATCAAGCGCTGAACGGAAAGTTGCGCCGCGATCGTTTTGTCTCCAAGAAAAAGAAAGTCTGCGGGAGACCAAGCGATGGTAAGCGCCGCCCACACATAACAAAGCACACACAAGCGACTACGCAAATAGGTACTGCGAGTATTGTTAAAGCTATTGGCATGCTTTTTTGCGCTCCAAAGCTCGAGAAAGGAGATTTGAAGCTTATAGACAACATGACTCATGTTTTCAGTCATTGCGCTCATGTCTGCTCCTGCGTGTACAAAGGTTCCGGTAGCGCGCCTATTTTTGTTATGATCGCGTTGTTGTTTTGATTCGTTTTCAATTGTCATAAGTGTGGTATTCGTGCGCAAACCTTCCAGTTTGTTGTACGTATTTACAGTATTTATTCAATCTAATGTGATCCCGCCAGTTGTTTACCGTAAGAAGTAGTCACAGTTGCGGGTTTTTTATTGATCGCCATAAGGTGTTGTTTCTATGTACGCGTATGTTGCTCCTTCCCTCGTTTCGGCTATTTTGGGTGCGCAACTGGTCTTGTCGTTGGCATTACTCAAAGGTGAAATCTGTCCGGGCCAGCGAGGCCGTTTCCACCGTGCATATTGGGTGCTGGTGTTCGCATGGGTGATATTGGTTCCATCTAGCTTTTTAGCCACTATACCCTTTCTGTTTTTAGGCTTATTTGCGTTTCGATCAAAAACGGGCAAAACGCGTCACTCCGGTCCCATTCCTTTGCTACATGTCGCAAACTTAACGGCATGTGTTGCATGGTTAATCATTACGGCGAGTCAGGGCTGGATGGTCGCTGTATTTGGCTTGCTGCAAGTAGTACTTCTGGGAGCCAGTGCCGGACACGGCCTTTTAGTTAGAGCCAAATCACGCTTACAAGCGTTTGATAACTTATTGCCTCTGGCGAGCGTACTGGCCTTGATGGCCACGGTATTACTGGTTGCTGTGGCAGCATCGCTCACAACATTCACCGCTGTGAATATCAATGCCTTATTTGCAGGGGTTGGATTAGGCTTGTTGGGTATTGCTGCATCCATTTGGCATTTGCTCAAACACACCAAACCTGCATGGTGGCGTTTAATGATTGGGTTTGGTTTTTTATTTGCTGCCAGTGTTAGCCTAAACACCATTGTGATGGGATGATTTGGCGAGTGGCCTCGAGTGTTTCTATACTTTAAACCGAGCTTTGTTGACCCAACGGGTTCAGCTGAGAAAAGGAGCGGCCACTATGGACATCAACAATATTCATCGTTTGGATGGGGCAATATTTTTCAGTATTGCTAATGAACGTTTGCGTTTAGAGTGCGATAGCCTTGAATCATTGATGGCCCATTTCGACCTAGACGATGAGCAAATCCGAGACAAATTTAACGACATTGGTTGTGAGTACGATCCGCTAACCAACCAATTGAAATTGAAATAACCGATTGTTTTAGTGACTCACCGTTTTAGCGAAGGCTCACTCAGACCTGGAGTGGGCCTTTTCTGTCTTCCTTGATTAGCATTCTGTTCAAAGTGCGCTGACCTTATTCGTGACAATTGTTTTGTTTTTGTTAAAAAATTGATCACCCGAGCTGTGAAGCACTACGCTTAATGTGGCGAAATTTTATATAAAAGCGGCCGAATTCTCGGCAACAGGATACAGACAGAAGGACGTTTGGAATGCCGCGACGCGCTTGGAGCATCATTGTGATAACAGTCCTCGTGGGGATAGGTTTCTCTGCGCTGACTGGCCATTTGCTGTTCCAGTCTGAGCAAAATGCGATTCGCAAAGAAGTCCAAAAAGATGTCAATAATGCTGCTATGGCACTGGGCAGGGAAGTCAACCTTGGTCTCGAGCTGCTGTACGCAGTGAAAAATCATTTTGATGCGGGCCATCGCCTCAGTGCACGCAACTTTCAACCGATGACATCAGGCGTATTGGAGCGTCACCTAAGTTTTAAGTCGATTGAGTGGGTGGATATAGTGATGCATCATCAACGACGGCACTATGTTCAAGATGCGATGCAAGAAGGCTCACAACAGAGAACGGATATTGTTGAGTTTGATGAGACAGGAGCATTGATCCCCGCTCAGCGAAGAGACATGTACTTTCCTATCCGTTTTACGTCGAGCGCGAGCAGTAATCAGTCGGTGATTGGATATGATATGGGATCGACTGCTGTGACTCGCCAAGCGCTTAAAACCAGTTTCAACACCGGAGTGCCTGTTGCAACGCCTGCGACGACGGTCAAAAGGGCGTATGGCAGCGTACAGGGCTTTTTGCTGATTATGCCGATTCTCCGTGACCCAGAACAGTTAAGTGGCGAAGAGACGAGTGACCTTCGCGGCTTTTTAGTCGCGGTCATTGATATTGGAGAGCTTGTTAATCTCGCGATTAATACGGTGATTAATGATGGGATTAATTTCTCGCTCAACGACATTACCAATGAGCGAAACCCCCAGCTTTTGCATAGCCAAATAGCCACTCTCAGTTCACCGGTGAACAAGACGTTAACCCAGCAATCACTCCCGGTATTTTTCGCAGGCAGAGAGTGGCAAGTGGAAGGATATCCAACCGCTGAGTATGTAGCAGCACGCCAGTCCTACATGCCCTATTGGGTGTTCGCGGCAGGCACCATCATTTTTATCATCATCAGTTATCTGCTCTATCGACTACAACTGAGAACCTTAACCGTACAGGCACAGGTTGATCAGAAAACCCGTGCATTACGAGACGCAAACACCAAGCTCGAGTCGATGACGAAGTGTGATGGTTTAACCGGACTGTACAATCGCAGCCATTTTGAAGCGGAGTTAGAGCGTGAAATTCAGCGAGCACTGCGAGAAGAAACTCCGCTGAGTTTGATGATTGTGGAAGTTGAGCGTTTATCGGATTACAACCTCAAGTATGGCCGTTTGTCCGGCGATCAAGTGCTTCGCCGCCTGTCAGAAGCGTTAGATAATATGCTGAAGCGCCCTGGTGATTTGTTATGCCGATACAGTGGCAGCCAATTTGTCGCGATATTACCGCGCACAGAAGGCGCCCAGCGACTGGCTGAAGAGTGCTTACTGACGGTAAAACGCTTACAGTTACCGTTTGAACGAGAAGAGGGGGCCATGTTAGTAGACGTTTATGTCGGTGGGGTAACGCTCAGCGATCACGAGCAAATGACGGTGGCGAGAATGTGCTCTTACGGGGAGATAGCCCTCGCTCGGGCAAGAGCGGATGAACCAGAACGCTGGCATTGGATGGAGATAGAATAAAGCGGCGCCCTAAGGCGCCGTTCGGTTTATCTACGGCGTGTTGCTTTGCACGGTTTTAAACGTCAGTGTCGTCTTATGGTTAGCAAGTGTTAGCTGGTTGTCGGTTATGTTGATTTCACTCCAGTCGCTGAGTACGTCACTGACTGTGAATTCCATATCCATCGCTTGAGAGGCACATGCCATACGTGTGCTCGCCATCCGGTCGATACGAAAACGGCTATTTTCGAGCTGGGCATTACCGAAATAGCGGTTGCAACCGCTATAACCACTCGCGACCATATCAGTATTAATGGTAAGGGTTGGTGCCCCTTCCGCATTAATGGCTTGGTCATCGACCATCGCCAACTGCCACTTTTGAGCGATATTCTCAACGGTGATCGCGTTTGGGTTTGATGGATCAGCGGTAAAATCGTTGCTGCAAGCGGTTGCACCGATGCTCGCCAACGTAGCGACTAATAACACTTTTTTCATGATGATTTCCTCCTACACGGGAGAGGTGACCTGATGGGTCTTATTGTGGCAATGAAGTGATGCATCAATGTCAATTTCTTGTCTATTTTTGTTCCGCGCAAAAAAAAGGCCCCGGTAGAGGGGCCAAGATATACCATCGCGTGAATTATTATCGTTATGTTTGGAGTTAGGAACCGATGCAAACAAGTGCCTAGTTAGTTAATCACAACTCTATGACACTTTGTTGGCAGCGACGTATTTAACCGAAATCACCGTTCACATAGCCTCGTGTTCGGTCATCTTGTGGCTGTGCAAAGAGCGTGGCAGTTTCATCATGCTCCACCAGCTCTCCCATCAAAAAGAAGGCAGTGCGGTCGGAAATACGACGGGCTTGCTGCATGGAGTGCGTCACAATGACAATGGTGTAGTCTTGTTTTAATGACTCCATCAAGTCTTCAATTTTTTTCGTCGCGATAGGATCGAGGGCAGAGGTGGGTTCATCCATCAAAATCACTTCTGGCTCCATCGCAATCGTGCGAGCAATACATAGGCGCTGTTGCTGACCGCCAGAAAGCCCAAAAGCATGGGCCTTGAGACGATCTTTCACTTCATCCCACAATGCTGCGCCACGCAGTGATTTTTCAACCACGGCATCTAGGTGCTTTTTATCTTTAATGCCTTGAGCACGTAAGCCATAAGCGACATTGTCGTAAATGCTCATCGGGAAGGGGTTAGGTTTTTGAAACACCATGCCCACTTTAATCCGAAGGCCAGCCACATCGATATTGCCATAGATGTCTTGATCATCCATGGTGAGTCGACCGTCAATTTGGACACCTTCAATTAAATCGTTCATGCGATTCAAGCAGCGCAAAAGTGTTGATTTCCCACAACCTGAAGGGCCAATTAGCGAAGTGACACGCTTAGCAGGAATGGGCAAGTTGATGCTTTTAAGCGCGTGGTTTTCACCGTTACCGTAATAAAGATTTAAATCATTGATTTCAAATTTGTTCATGTCGGGCCTCAGAATGCGTTAATAAGTCGCTTTATTGAATCGGCGTGCAATAAGTTTGGTTAGCATGTTGATAACCAGCACGACAACAATCAGTACGGTGGCAGTGGCGTAGGCTTGGTGCCACTCATGGACGGTGTAAAGCTCTTGCGTGAGCTTGTACAAATGCACCGTAAGCGTGCGTCCTGAATCAAGCAATGTATCAGGGATACGCGCCACCATACCGGCAGTGAGGAAAACAGGTGCAGACTCGCCAATCACGCGGCCCACACTCAGAATGATTGAGGTGATAATCCCTGGCATCGCGCTGGGCAGGATTAACTTCCAAATGGTGTAGACTTTGGACGCCCCGAGTCCGTATGACCCCTCGCGATAGGTTTGAGGAACAGCCATTAAAGCTTCCTCAGTGGTACGGATAATTACCGGAAGGATCAAAATACTGAGCGTCAAGGCACCGGAAAGAATCGAAAAGCCGAGCCCCAATACCGCCACAAAGAATGTGAGGCCAAACAGACCAAAGATAATCGAAGGAATGCCTGCCAGTGACTCGGTACAAAAGCGGATGACTTTGACTAGCTTACTGCCCACTTTCGCATATTCGGTGAGGTAAATGGCGGTCATGATCCCCAGTGGTGCCGCAATGGCAATCGAGGCCAGTACCATATAGATGGTGGAGACAATCATCGGCCAAATCCCGGATGACTCACCAATGCGCGTATAGTCGCTGGAAATGAATGACCAGTCCACATACTGCAGGCCGTTGCCCAGAATGTACCAGATTATCCAGAACAGAAAGCCGACGGTTAAACCTGCTGCTGTCCAAATAAACCCTAAAGCTAATTTATCTTGTAATTGACGTGACAACATAACTTATCTCGCTTTCTCGCGGTTCAGGTAAAGCAGCGCGCCGTTGAGTAACATAATGAAAATCAACAAGACGACACCGGTCGCGTATAGGGCACTGGCATGCACGCCTGTGGCATAAGACATTTCTAATGCGATATTGGCGGTAAGAGTACGCGCGGAATCGAGAATCCCTTCTGGCATCGCTGGGGCATTACCCATCACCATAATGATCGCCATGGTTTCGCCCAACGCACGTGCGATCCCTAAAATCACACCCGTCATGATCCCGGAGCGAGCAGCAGGCACAAGCAGCTTAAAAATCGTAAACATCGATGATGCGCCAAGTGCGAGAGAGCCTTCTTTATAGGCTCGAGGTACGGCGCGTAGCGAGGTTTCAGACACCGTAATAACCGTTGGTAGGATCATGACGGCCAACACGATGACCCCGGCAAGCAGGGTGTTGCCCGCTGGAACATTAAAGATGTCTTGGATCAACGGGACGATGATGACCAGACCAAAGAAGCCATAAACCACCGATGGAATGCCTGCGAGGAGCTCAACCGCCGGGCGGATGATATTGGCGAGCCATTTCGGTGCGACTTCCGCGATAAAGACAGCGGTGAGCACGGCGACAGGCACACCCAAAAGGACAGCCCCTGCGGTGGAGGCTAATGATGCCACAATCATGGGCGCAATGCCGTAGAGCGCGGGCGGAAGCCACTCGCTACCAAAGACGATATCGGTGAAGCCAGCGGCAGAGAGTGCAGGAATACTCTCGCGGAAAATGAAGTAGCCAATGGTGGCGAGTGATAACACGCCTACAATGGCACTGAATAAAAACAAGGCGTGAAAAATCTTTTCTCGCCAGTCAACTCGAGTGCGTTTAGTGAGACTCGAGTCCGAGACATTATTTACCTGTTCGGATGCGATGGTCATGATAACAACTCCATGCCAAAAATGGCTAAGGATGTAACAAAAGAAGGCCCAGCCATTTGCTGGGCCAAAAATCTATTTACTTAACAGCGATATAGCCTTGGTTTGCAACAATCTTCTGGCCATCAGCAGACAGTACCCAGTTGAGGAAGTCATCCGCCGCTGCTGAGGTAGTGCCTTCTTTATGGAGAACTAAGAAAGGACGTGCAACTTTGTAGTCACCTGCTGCCACGGCTTCGGTGGTCGGTGCATGACCGTCTACACTCAGTGCTTTTAGGGAATCATCCACAGAGCCTAGCGAGATATAGCCAATCGCGAGTGGGTTGTTGGCGACAATGGTCTTCACGACGCCGTTACCGTTTGCGACTTGTGCTTTTTGTGAAATCGCTGACACTTTCATGCCGTTCACTTTGCGTTTCAGACCCATGATGCTTTCAAATGCACCACGCGTGCCTGAAGCTGTGTCACGTGTCACCAGAACGATAGGTTTGTTTTCGCCACCGACGTTTGACCAGTTGGTAATTTCGCCACGATAGATTTTAGCGATTTGGTCAGCAGTGAGGTTTTTGACGCCATTGGCGTTATTGACAACAACCGCGATGCCGTCGCGAGCAATCACAGTTTCTTTAAGTGACGATTCTTTTTCAGAGGCTTTCAACTCGCGAGAAGCCATGCCGAAATAGCTGGTGCCGTTTTTAGCGGCTTTGATACCTGCTGACGAACCCGTGCCTTGTACTTCGATGTAGGTGTCTTGGTGTTGCTGATGATAGGTTTCAGCCAACACTTCCATGACTTCGGTTACTGACGTTGAGCCAGAGATTGAAACAGTTTCTTGTGCACTTGCTGAGGCAGAGAACATGGCACCTGCCATCACGATGGCGCCAAAGACCTTAGATTTCATATCGTATCCCTTATTTGCGATGAGTCGCGGTTTGTTGTTTCGAACGAGAGGCACTTTAGGAAAGAAACATGACAAATATGTTTCATTAACTTGAAGCCTTGATGACGGCCAACCGATTTGACGCCACATCGAAAAGAAAAAAACAGACCTTGTGGAATGAATCAGACATGCAAACCTCCCGTGTTCACTTGGCTTGACACTTAAGTGCGCATTTATGGGTCAAGTAGTAAAAGCCATAGTATTCACAAGGTGTATTTTTAAATGATTAACGTTATTCTTCTATTAAATGACAGCACTGATCCGTTCGCGGGCAATGTGTGTACTGAAAAGAACAACTTAGGCCAGACCTAAAAGGAATCCATCATGGCATTGAGCGATGCTGCAAAAAAAGTTCAGGAAGCGCTGGTTGCTCGTGGTATTGAGACACCGATGACAGCAAAGTCAGCGTTGTCTGCGGCAGAACGAAAAGAAAAAATTGAATTTCACATGCGTGAAATCCTGCAATCTATTGATCTTGATTTGACTGACGACAGCTTGGCGGAGACACCAGCAAGAATCGCAAAGATGTATGTGGACGAGATCTTCTCGGGCTTGGATTACACGCAGTTCCCTAAAGTAACCATGATTGAAAACAAGATGGGTTGCGACGAAATGGTACGTGTGAAGGATATTTCAGTCACCAGTACCTGCGAGCACCACTTGGTGACCATTGATGGGCGTGCAACGGTCGCTTATTTACCGGATAAGAAAGTGATTGGGCTATCCAAGATCAATCGCATTGTTCGCTTTTTCGCTCAACGCCCCCAAGTACAAGAGCGCTTAACGCGTCAGGTGTTGGTGGCATTGCAAACCTTACTTGAAACCGACAATGTCGCCGTTCGTATCGAAGCAACACACTATTGTGTGAAATCGCGTGGGGTGATGGATGCGAACAGTGAGACAACCACCACAGCTTTAGGTGGTCAGTTTAAAAAGAATGCTGCGACGCGCGCTGAATTTTTGCACGGTATCAATTAGGAAGCGAGACGCTTAGTAAGCGAAACGATATAAAAACGCCCCCATCGCGAGATGGGGGCGTTTTTTATGACAGTCAGAACCGAGCTTACTCTTGACCAATTATGGCATGGCCAAGGCGTGGCTATTCAAACTGTTTGGCAATATCGTGAAACTGACGAACTTTGTCGCGCAGCTCTGCACTTGCTTGCGAGACATCGTTCACTTCATTGAGATTCTGTTGGGATACAGACTCAATATCATGAATATCGCGGCTGATATCATTAAACGTTTGCAGTTGCGCTTGAGCAGAATGGTGTGTTTCACGTGTACGCGATACCACATCGTCAATTGCTGTCGTCACCGCGTTTAAGCTTGCGATACTATGATCTGTGGTATCGACACATTGTTGGGTTTGCTTGTGACTGACATCGATCTGCGCTTGCCATTGTTTAATGGTATCGTGCATCTCTTGGATTGACTGCTGAATTTGTTCTGTTGCGCCTTGCGTGCGGCTAGAGAGGGCGCGGACTTCCTCAGCGACAACCGCGAAGCCGCGACCTTGTTCACCAGCACGCGCAGCCTCAATCGCGGCATTTAAAGCCAACAAATTGGTTTGTTCAGCAATACCACTGATTTCACTCATCGCATCGGTGACCCGCTCTGCCGTCACAGAAAGCTGCTGTGTGGCAGATAACGAGCTTTCAGACTGTTTTGCCAGAGCCTGAAGCTGCTCGCCGGTTTGGTGAAGCAGTGCTTGTGTCTCTTGGCTTTGTTGTTGTACCGATTGCAGCAGTTCAACACTTTGCTGTGCATTCTCAGATACCTTGTTTGCAGAATCAGACGCATGATCAATATTGTTGGCCACCGAGGAAATTTGATGGCTTTGGGTATTGATCGCCTGAGAAACACGCTGCGAAAGGGCACTCAAGTCATCAGAAAAGTGATTGAGAGACAAGGATGCATCCAACATACGGCCGAGGATGGTCCGAATCCGTGCTTGCAGCATTTTAAGTTTGTAGTCTGCGACGGAGCTTAAACCCGTTCCCGCGTAAACGTAACGGCTAATACTGTCATAGTCGGCTTGATAACCACGAACCAAGGCTGGCAGAGTCAACAGCTCATCACGGAATAGGATGCCCAAGATGGCAGGCATAGTGACAGCGCTAGCGATATCCCACCCATTGATATTTGGATCAAAGGCGAGGGAGAGTGGTGCAACAGCGAGGCCGGCGATAAGCAGTGCAAATTTAGCGGCGCCGGGAATGCTTTCAATGGAGAGCCCCCTCAGTGATTTGCCTCCTTTTTCGGCGGCACATAGTTTTTTGTAGATCTGTGCAGCACGGTGTTTCACTGCGGGATCTGGCTTGACCCGCACCGACTGATAGCCTGTTACCTGACCTTGTTCATAGATGGGAGTCACGTAGGCATCAACCCAGTAATAATCGCCGTTTTTACAGCGGTTTTTAACGATGCCTCGCCACGGTTGATTGGCTTTGAGGTTCCGCCACATGTCCGCAAAGGCAGCTTTGGGCATATCAGCATGACGAATTATATTATGGGGCGCACCCAAAAGTTCGTCACCGCTGTAGCCAGCAATACGAATAAATTCCGGATTACAGTAGGTGATAACGCCGCGTTTATCGGTGGTCGAGACGAGGCGTTCATCGTCATCAAATATAACTTCATTACCACTCATAGTATTTATCTTTCTGGTCACAGTTCATAAGAGCCTTATTAGTTTTAGTCTAGCGGCTATGGGCTTATTAATGATATTTTTGTTAATATAATGTTGCTTCAATTGGCGCATCGACAAAAAAAAGGGCCTGTCGGCCCTTTATGACATTTCGATGACAGTGGCGCTTAGTCTAAAACCTTTGCGATGGCAGTGCAAAGTGGCCCCATATTCATGTGCGTCATACCCGCCACATTGAGGCGGCCTGAGCCGACGATATAGACACCGTGTTCTGCTTTCAGTGCATCTACTTGAGTTTTGTTCAAACCAGAGAAAGAAAACATCCCGTTTTGTTGCTCGATAAAGCTAAAGTCGCGATTAACGCCTTTTTCTTTTAGGGTTGCTACAAACTCGGTGCGCATAGTTTTAATGCGATCGCGCATATCAGCAAGCTCTTGATGCCACTCTGCTTTTAGCGTGGGGTTATTGAGGATCTCTGTCACAATACCTGCGCCGTGGGCTGGTGGGTTAGAGTAGATCACGCGCGCGATAGCTTTCACTTGGCTAAAGGCGGTTGTGGCTTGTTGCTGATCTTGTGCAACCAGAGTAAAGGCACCCACACGCTCGTTATACAAGCCAAAGTTTTTCGAGAAAGAGCTGGCGATCAACAGTTCTGGGCAGGTTTGCGTAAAAATACGTAGACCAGATGCGTCTTCTTCAACACCTTGCGCAAAGCCTTGATAGGCAAAGTCGAACATCGGCAGTAAGCCTTTGCGCTGACATAGCTCAGCCAAGACTTTCCATTCCGCATCGGTCGGATCAATACCGGTTGGGTTGTGACAACAGCCATGTAGCAAGACCACATCACCACTGTTTGCTTTTTCAAGATCCGCGACCATGCCAGCAAAATCTTTGTCATTCTTCGCGGCATCGTAGTAGGTGTATTCAGCTAGAGGTAGGCCTGCGGCAGTAAACACGCCCTTGTGGTTGGCCCACGTTGGGTTACTGATCCACACTGTGACATCACCGAGGTGGCGCTTAATAAATTCCCCAGCAAGGCGTAACGCCCCGGTGCCACCCGGCGCATGTGCAGTTTGAGCGCGTTTATCTTTGATAACTGCAGCCTGTTCACCGAATAGAAGCTGCTGAACGGCAAGGCCGTATTCCGCAGTGCCCGGGATGCTTAGATAGGATTTGGTGCTCTCTTTTTCGAGCAGCAATGCTTCGGCTTTTTTAACGGTTTTAAGCACAGGTGTTTCACCGTGCTCGTTTTTGTATACGCCGACCCCTAAGTTGATCTTCGTTTCACGAGGATCCGCTTTAAATTCTTCAGTCAGTCCTAAAATGGGGTCGGCGGGAGCGGCAGAAATTTTCTCAAACATTGGTGTCGTCCATGGTTAATGATGAATGAAACTCAGGCTGGGATCGTTATACCACTTGTTTTCTTGGATAGAAACCACCAGCCATGCCCAGAGATACCAAGCGTACCAATAGGCAAGAAAAAGGCTGCGTACTCGCAGCCTTTGAATGGTCTTTTACTTAGAAGCTCGCGTTACGTGGCGAACGAGGGAATGGAATCACGTCGCGGATGTTGCTCATACCGGTAACGTAAGATACCAAACGCTCAAATCCGAGGCCGTAGCCGGAGTGAGGCACGGTGCCGTAACGGCGCAAGTCGCGATACCACCAGAAATCTTCTTTCTCGAGGCCCATTTCTTCAAGGCGCTGATCCAGCACGTCAAGACGCTCTTCACGCTGTGAACCACCGATAATCTCACCAATGCCAGGCGCTAATACGTCCATTGCAGCAACGGTTTTGCCATCATCGTTCATACGCATGTAGAAGGCTTTAATATCTTTTGGATAGTTCTTCACCACAACAGGTGCGTTGAAGTGTTCTTCTGCTAGATAGCGCTCATGTTCGGAGGCGAGATCAATACCCCATTCGACAGGGAACTCGAACGTCTTACCGCAGTTTTCCAAGATAGTGATCGCGTCAGTGTAGTTAACTTGGGCAAAATCAGCTTCAACAAATTTCTCAAGGCGCGTGATCACCTCTTTGTTGATGCGTTGCTCGAAGAACTGCATGTCGTCACGGCGCTCTTCCAACACGGCCTTGAAGACGTATTTCAGCATGGCTTCTGCTAGCGCTGCAGCATCATCAAGATCGGCAAAGGCCACTTCAGGCTCTACCATCCAAAACTCGGCCAAGTGACGGCTGGTGTTAGAGTTTTCAGCACGGAAGGTTGGGCCAAAGGTATAAACTTTACTCAGCGCACAAGCATAGGTTTCAGCGTTTAATTGGCCGGATACGGTCAAGAAAGCTTCTTTGCCGAAAAAGTCTTGGTCGAAGTCGACATCGCCTTGCTCTGTTTTTGGCACATTGGCCATATCCAGTGTCGATACACGGAACATCTCACCGGCGCCTTCACAGTCTGATGCAGTGATCAGCGGGGCAGACATCCAGTAGTAGCCTTGCTCGTGGAAGAAACGATGAATAGCTTGAGAAAGGGTATGACGAACACGAGCAACCGCACCAATCACGTTAGAGCGAGGGCGTAAATGAGCCACTTCGCGCAAGTACTCAATTGAGTGACGCGTCTTGGCCATCGGATAAGTGTCTGGATCGTCAACCCAACCGACTACCTTCACGGCAGTGGCTTGTAGCTCATACGCTTGACCTTTCCCTGGTGATTCCACCACATTACCGGTGACTTCAACAGAACAGCCTGCTGTTAAACGCAGAACGTCTTGCTGATAATTCTCCAGCTCATTGGGGACCACGGCCTGAATAGGGTCGAAACAAGAGCCATCATAAATGGCGAGGAAAGAAATACCGGCTTTGGAATCTCGGCGAGACCGAACCCAACCGCGAACAGTCACTTCAGTGTCGACTGCCGCCTTGCCGCGCAGGACGTCTACTACAGGCGCGTATGTCATAATTCGCTTCTATCTCCGTTTAGGGCAACTCGGTGGTCAATGCCACCGAGAAAGTGGATTTGCAAGTTAGACTAGCAAGTTTACCTGTATCTTGTGTAGCTTCAAGGCTTGAGGCGGTCTGAAAGTTGAAATTGTCCAATTAATCCTTCCAACTGTTCAACCAGTTGTTCGAGATTTGCACTGATTGCTTTTACTTCATTCGCATTATTGGCGGTATCGTTAGCGTGATTTTGAATCCGGCCAACTTGCTCGAGTAAGGCGTCAGTCATTTGTGCTTGATGTTGGCTTTGTTGGCTAATGTCGTCCGTATTATTGTTCACGGTGGTCACTTGCTTAGCAATATCGGCCAAGGCGTCAGAGAGCTGCATCACCGTCTCGGCACGTTGATTCGCGCTTTCTGTGGTGGCTTCGACCGCTTGAGCGGAAGCTTCACTGCCTGAACACAAATTTTCAATAATGGTTTGGATTTCACCGGTTGCATCATGGCTTCGGCTGGCCAAGTTACGTACTTCTTCGGCGACTACGGCGAAGCCACGACCTTGCTCACCGGCGCGTGCGGCTTCTATCGCCGCATTCAGCGCGAGTAGGTTGGTCTGCTCAGCGATCTCGCGGATCACACCCAAAATAGTCGTCACTTGTTGGCTTTGTTGGTTCACATCCAAAATCTGGCTACGTACTTGACCAATATCATCCATCAGTTTGCGGATATCATTGGCGGCGACGTTGGCCAGTTCACTGCCTTGATTGGCGCTAGTGGCGGCAGATTCGCTCAATTGTGCCGCCTCGCTCGTACGGCTTTGAATGTCATGTTGATGTTGCTGAACATCATTGATGGCCGTAGACATTTCATTGGTTTCATGACGTTGGCTATCGGCGAGTTGGTCGGTATGCCCAGAGACGCGAATGAGGTTTAACGCTTCAGACGACAGCGTCTCTGAGGTACGTTGCACCTGTTGTAAGCTCGCAGAGAAATTATCGAGTAATTGGTCACAGCTGTTACATAACTCGCCAATCTCGTCATTGCGTGTGTCATTCAAGCGCTCAGCCAAGTTTTTGTCGCGACTCGTCCGCTTCATAAAGGCCGATACATGCTTGAGGGGTGACACTACCCAACGACGGATCACAGTCAGTGAGATAAGAAAACCCAATACGGCGATACTGCCCATGATCCCGGCAGTGATCAGCATTTCTTTATCAATGGTGCCATAGAGCGGCTGTAAGTCATATTCGAGTCGAATAACGCCCAACACGGTTCCCTCTTCGGCAACATGGCATTGCAGGCAATTAGTACCGCGGTAATCTTTACTGGCTTTCATCGGCAGTGCCACGACCAGCCCCTTGCCTGATTCAGAGTCAAAGGTTTCAACAATGGTCTCGCCATCAAGTGCACGTTGGTCAATATTATCTTTTGGTGCTTGTTCAGGGTTGCCTGGACCGAAAAAGCGGGTGATTGCCTCTGAGCGGATAACACGCGCTTCTTCTATTCCTTTGTGGGAAAGCATTTTATCGCGCAGTGTATTTCGTTGGCTAATCGTACCGGTCAGCATCAACATATTCAGGCTATCGAAATAGTTGGATGCTTTGTCGAGCGTCTGCTCGCTGACTATCGACGTCATCAGCGCTTTTTGCTGATGCGATTGATAGGCCAACGAAGTCACAAGCACCAGAGCGAAGACGAGAAAAAGCGAAAGGAGAAGTTTGCTCGCGAGAGTCATGCGCATGAGTCAACCGTTTGTTATTAAATTATATGTATGTCAATTGAATTCTGTCAGATCTATGTTAAACCGTGTCTCACCAGATGCCGCGATTCCCATATAAAATGTGTGATTTCATCGACGTAAATTGTCGCACCTTTGCGACGGGCAACGGTTTGCTTTGGCTATAATCGCGTTGATCTCAGGGATAGAGATTGTGTCGGTCAGGGAAGTTGAGTAGCATGCGCCATCTTGTTGTTGATGGGATTTGGCAGTATGACAACTGAACTGTTTAAAGAATTTACCTTTGAGGCCGCACACCACTTACCGAATGTACCAGAAGGGCATAAGTGTGGGCGTTTGCACGGTCACTCGTTTATGGTGCGTTTGTATGTAGAAGGGGATGTTGACCCACACACAGGCTGGGTGATCGACTTCGCTGACATTAAAGCCGCTTTCAAGCCTATCTATGATCGTCTTGACCACTACTATCTCAATGAGATTGAAGGGCTGGAAAACCCAACCAGCGAAGTGTTGGCGCGTTGGATATGGCAACAGGTCAAGCCAAACCTGCCTTTATTAAGTAAGGTAATGGTGAAGGAAACCTGTACCGCAGGCTGCACTTACCGCGGTGAATAAAAAAGAGCCGAGTATCATCACTCGGCTCTTTTATCGATACACTTCATATCGGCTAATACGATGGCTCTATTGGCTCTATTGGCTCTATTGGCGCTAGGCAATGTTTAAATATTTATGCGTTTGTATCGACAAGCGCCAGCCGCGCGCAATACAGGTATCAATACACAGTTTAGTGGCTCGCGGCTTTTGACTGACCGGTTGTAGCGCAATGGTTGCCTTTGGTGATGGTGGGCAGTGCTCAAGTAGGGTATCTAACTGTGCAATGTCTTTCTCGGTGCCCACAGGATGTTTGATTTCGTTCGCGCGCGCCATCGCACTGGCCAGTACCGGTAATTTGCCGCGCATATTGATTTTAGGTGATACCGTGACCCAAGTCTGCGGACTGGCTTTTACCTCGTACGTACCACTGGTTTCAATTTGGCACTGACACCCAACCGCTTCTAGCGCCTCGGTTAAGAGCACCAAGTCGTATAGGCAAGGCTCCCCCCCAGTAATCACAATGTGTTTAGCCTGATAGCGTTGGGTGATTTCTGTCGCAATATCTTTCGCACTCAGCCAGCACCAAGCAGGTGAGTCTTCTGACTTATCGATAATAAATATCTTGTCTTGCTGATCGTTATCATCGGTTTCCCATGTTTGCTTGGTATCGCACCAAGCGCAGCCGACAGGGCAACCTTGCAAGCGGACAAAAACGGAGGGCACGCCAGTAAATGTGCCTTCTCCCTGAATAGTTTCAAAAATTTCGTTTACTCGGTACATCATGCTTTCTGGCGGTTCGATTCGACGGCGCATTATGCCAATTTATCCTCCGCAGATCTTGCTTTTTCACGATTGATTGGATTTTTACCATAGTTACTAAATCGTATGGTTTCGTGAGGCTAAACGCGATTTTCACACCTGAAAGTGATAGATATCACGCGGCGACCTAATTGTGCTTCACAATTAGTTCGCAAAGTAAAAAAATTCAATTATACGCATCATCATGAATAGGATCGCCAGATCCCAGCAGTAATAGGACAGGGCATGATTATTGGGCAGCCGGGGCATATTGATCATATCAAGCGCAAAAATGCCGGCACAGTGTACAACTTGATCGACCGCTTTGGGCCTATCTCACGTATCGAGCTCTCCAAACGCAGCCAGCTGGCACCAGCCAGCATTACTAAAATTGTCCGTGAGCTAATGGACGCGCATCTTGTCAAAGAAACACAAATTCAAGAAACCAGTATGCGTGGTCGACCCGCCGTTGGGTTGATGTTGGACAATGACGGGTGGCAATTCTTATCGATGCGTTTAGGGCGCGGCTACCTCACGATGGCTTTGCACTCGTTAAGCAGTGACATTCTGGTACAAGAACGCCATGAGTTGGCGGTGATGCCTCAAGAGGCCTTGCTAGCGACCGTTGTCGAGTACGTTAAAGCCTTCTTTTCGCGTCATCATGAAGTGGTGGACCGCGTGACAAGCATCGCGGTGTCTTTGCCAGGCTTAGTGAATAGTGCACAGGGAACGGTCATTCAAATGCCGCACTTTGAGGTTAGCCATATGCCATTGGGGCCCGTCCTGCATCGAGAAACAGGATTACCGGTTTTTGTGGGTAATGATACCCGCTCTTGGGCGCTGGCTGAAAAGTTATTTGGTAACGCAAAAGAATCAGATAGCGCGGTGCTGATTGCCGTTCACAATGGCGTTGGGGCTGGGATCATCCTAGAAGGGAAAGTGCTCCAAGGGCGCGTGGGGAATGTGGGTGAGCTGGGTCATATTCAAGTGAAGCCATTTGGTAAGCGATGCTTTTGTGGCAACTATGGCTGCTTGGAAACCGTAGCAAGTTTAGCCGCGGTCATTGAGCAGGTAGAAACCTTGCTCGCAGAGGGGCACCCTAGTCAATTGCATGGTAAGACGCTCACCATTGACGCGATTTGTGATGCTGCCGTTGCCGGTGATGCGTTGGCGCAACGCGTGATTACAGAGCTTGGCCATCACCTAGGGACAGCGATCGCCATCGTGGTGAATTTATTTAATCCGGAAAAAATATTATTCGGCGGCGAGTTTAACCGGGCGAAATCTGTGCTCTATCCAGCAATCATGGAATGCTTAAAGACGCAAACCATCCCCTTATACAGCCAAAACTTACTGCTGGAAGAAAGTTATTTCTACACGCAAGCGACTATGCCGGGCGCTGCGATGGTGAAACAAGCCATGTACGACGGCAAACTACTCATGAAGGTACTGGAAGGCTAGTAACGAGCGCATAAACGAAAAAAGCAGGTGCCAAGCACCTGCTTTTTTGTTTGCCCAGCGAAGCTGGCAAACCCGTCAGGTTGAAAGAAACCTGAATCGCCCCGACTGAGGGGAAGATAATCCGACTCGCAAGGGCGTTGCTGGCCAACGGCAGGGTCTGAAGGAAGCGATAGGAAGTTAGAGGCACACAACGCAAGTGAACCTGTTTCGGCTTGATAGGTGGGTAAGCGTGCAAAATAGCGTGAAGTCCAATACTCAGTCAGACCTATAAATGTCTTGAGGGTGG
>NZ_MEBP01000059.1:0-60989 GCF_001722075.1 Salinivibrio sp. SS2
AGGCCGCTAGATAGATATGCAATGCCCAACCAGTGGTTCGATGAGCTGGGGTTAGTTAATATTGAACAGGTAAGGACAGGGCATGTGTTTAGCATTTATGCTGAATGGAAGTGTGCATGAGCCGTATACGAGGTCCGTATGTACGGTTCTGTGAGAGGGATGAGGCGGCAACGCCTCACCCTACTCGATGTTTCTAATTGCATGATATAAATAGCTATTTTTATGGCATAATCCCTGCTTAATTGGATAAAACCTTTATCAAATCGTGTATTGCCGAGATGGAAAGCCAATCGTCGCCACTGGGTTCAGTGGACCAACAAGTTACGCGTTATAAACAAGTATTGGATGTCATGCCTGCTGGTGTGATCTTACTTGATTCAAACGGCCGAGTGGCAGAAGCCAATCCAGAGGCTCGTCGCTTGTTGGGTGAACCACTCACGCAAGAACGTTGGTTTGACGTGATCCAACGCGCCTTCTCTCCGCGTGATGATGATGGGCATGAAGTATCGCTAAAAGATGGCCGCCGAGTAAAGCTTGCCATATCGGCATCAGATTCTGGTCAACTGATCTTGATTACCGATATGACAGAGACGCGCTTGCTGCAATCACGGGTCAGTGATCTGCAGCGGCTTTCATCCTTAGGGAAAATGGTGGCTTCCTTGGCACATCAGGTGCGAACACCGTTATCCAGCGCCATGTTATATGCGGCGAATTTAGGTGCGCCCAACCTGAATGAAGCCACCCGACAGCGTTTCCAGTTGAAATTGCTCGATAGGCTGCACGATCTCGAAAAGCAAGTGAATGACATGCTGTTATTCGCTAAAGGGGGCGATAACAAAGTGGTTGACCGGTTTACGGTTGAGCAGCTTTTTAATGAGTTTGAGCCTATGGTGGACGCGGTCGTTCAAGGAAAGAATGTTGATTTTGCCATCAATAGTGATGACGAAAGCGTGACCTTGCTGGGAAATGTGAATGCCTTAGCGAGCGCACTGAGTAACTTAGTGGTAAATGCTATTCAGGTTGCGGGAAAGGCGTGCCAAGTCGTGGTCGATGCGCGCACGCATGAAAGCAATCTCTTGTTGTCGGTTGCCGATAATGGCCCAGGTATCGCACCTGAGCTTCAGGCGAAAGTGTTAGAGCCCTTTTTTACCACCCGTCAGCAAGGGACGGGCTTAGGGCTTGCCGTTGTTCAAATGGTTTGCCATGCCCACAAAGGCACCTTGACGCTGCAGTCAGAGCTGGGTCAAGGCGCTTGTTTTACACTGTGCTTGCCGTTGGCAGACACCCCTGCTGCAAAAAGCAGTGATAGCGTAGGAGAAACACAATGAGCCAAACAACTGTCCTGATCGTCGAAGATGACGAAGGTTTGCGTGAGGCCCTCGTCGATACGCTTGCCCTTGCCGGATATCACTGGATCGAGGCCGATAGTGCCGAGCAAGCCTTGCTGACCTTAAAATCAGAGGCGGTCGATATTGTCGTTTCCGATGTCCAAATGGCCGGAATGGACGGGCTCGCTTTGCTGAGAACCATCAAAAATAACACCC
Organism: Salinivibrio sp. SS2; assembly: GCF_001722075.1. NCBI lineage: Bacteria > Pseudomonadati > Pseudomonadota > Gammaproteobacteria > Vibrionales > Vibrionaceae > Salinivibrio > Salinivibrio sp. SS2. The sequence goes on from NZ_MEBP01000059.1 coordinate 1,545, forward strand.
CGAATTTACCGGTGTTATTGATGACAGCCTATGCCAACATTGAAGATGCAGTGGCCGCGATGAAAGAAGGGGCGATTGACTATATGGCCAAGCCGTTCGCGCCAGAAGTGCTACTCAACATGGTCAGCCGTTATGCTCCGGTTAAAGCGGACAGCTCGGACGCCATTGTCGCGGATCCTAAAAGTGTCGCATTGATGGCGTTGGCTGACAAAGTGGCCGCGACCGATGCCAACGTGATGATCTTAGGGCCGTCAGGCTCGGGTAAAGAAGTGATGGCGCGATATATCCACGATCATTCTGTGCGCGTGGCGGCGCCTTTTGTCGCGATTAACTGCGCGGCAATTCCAGAAAACATGCTGGAAGCGACACTGTTTGGTTACGAGAAAGGTGCATTTACTGGCGCCGTACAAGCTTGCCCAGGGAAATTTGAGCAAGCTCAAGGTGGCACTATTTTGCTGGATGAAATTAGCGAAATGGACTTGGGTCTCCAAGCTAAGTTATTGCGGGTACTTCAAGAGCGTGAAGTTGAACGCTTAGGGGGCCGTAAAAGCATTCAACTGGATGTTCGCGTATTGGCCACCAGTAACCGCGATCTCAAAGAGTATGTGGCCGAAGGGCATTTCCGAGAAGATCTGTATTATCGATTAAACGTCTTTCCGATTACCTGGCCTGCGCTCACAGACAGGCCCGGTGATATTATCCCACTGGCGAGTCATTTGTTGTCACGCCACTGTCAAAAACAAGGCATGCTGTGCCCTACATTAAGTCAAGATGCAGAGCAGAAGCTCCTCCACTATCCATGGCCCGGCAACGTCCGTGAGCTCGACAACGTGATGCAGCGCGCTCTGATTCTGGCGAGCAATGCCTGCATTCAAGCGAGTGATATTTTGCTAGAGGGCCATGATTGGCATGATGCCTCTGGCTTACAGCATCGAGTGATGGATAGCCAGTCGGTGGCACCATCGGTTGCAACGCCAGCGGCATCCTTTTCCGATCCAACGATAAACGGTAATGCTGGATTGGGGAATGAGCTTCGGGATCAAGAGTTTGCTATCATTCTAGATACTATTCGTGCCTGTGAAGGACGCCGCAAAGAAGTGGCTGAGCGGTTAGGGATCAGCCCGCGAACATTGCGTTATAAATTAGCCAAAATGCGTGATGCTGGGATTGAAATTCCAAGCTAACGCCCTAGGATGTGAGGCCTTTGCCAACGTGGCCTCAAAGTTGCAAGTTAGCTGTCATGGCGGAGAAAATCTGACCAAGTTGACAAAAAATTGACACAGTAAGGATCGACGATGAAAGCCAATGCCCTGACCCAAGAGATGCAAGCCATGGCGGTGGCCGCGAAAAACGTGTCGCAACCTGCGACGGGCCAACAAGTGAGCCAAGAATTTGGCGATATGCTGGCTAGCGCGATCAACCATGTTAACGGATTACAAAAAACATCGGGTGAACTTGCCACGCGCTTTGATGAAGGCGACCGCAGTGTCAGTTTGTCGGATGTGATGATCGCACGTAATAAGTCGAGTGTGGCATTCGATGCAACGGTTCAAACCCGCAACAAGCTGGTTGAAGCGTACAAAGAACTGATGAATATGCCAGTGTAATGTAGGAATTAACCAGTGGCTGAAGAGAATCAAAACACCGATCTGGCAGTCTCCGAAGGGGCGGCAGCATTGCCCTCTACGGAGCTTGGGCCAGAGATGGATCAAGACGTACAAGACCCGGATGCGTTAGAGCAGTCTGCCAAGTCTGACTCGCTATTCGGCGACTTGGACATGGTACGTCAGATGATCCTCGTGTTAGCGGTCGCTATCTGCGTCGCGTTGATTATGATGCTGTTTTTCTGGGTTCAAGAACCCGAAATGCGTCCACTGGGCTCGTATGAAACCGAGGAGCTAATCCCGGTACTTGATCACCTCGATCAAGAAAAGATTAATTATCAGTTAGATGGTAATACGATTCGCGTTCCTGCGGATGAATACTCATCGATTCGTTTGGGGCTGACTCGGGCAGGATTAAACACCGCGACCGCTGAAGGCGATGATATTCTTCTGAATGACATGGGGTTTGGCGTCTCGCAACAGCTTGAGCGTGAACGTTTAAAATTGAGCCGCGAACGTCAACTTGCCGCCGCGATTGAAGAAGTTCGTCATGTCCGCAAAGCGCGAGTGCTGCTGGCGATGCCAAAGCAAAGCGTATTTGTACGCCACAATCAAGAAGCCTCAGCGACCGTATTTCTTACGCTTGGCGGCGCGAACACACTCGGACAAGAAGAGGTAGACTCGATTGTCGATATGGTGGCCTCTGCCGTTCCATCCTTGAAACCGACCCGTGTAACGGTAACCGATCAGCATGGACGTTTGTTGAATTCGGGAAGTGAAGATCCTGCCACGGCGGCACGCCGCAAAGAATATGAGCTTGAGCGTAAGCAAGAGCGCCAGTTACGCGACAAAATCGATTCTATTCTCATCCCTGTATTGGGTTTGGGTAATTATACCTCGCAAGTCGATGTGTCGATGGACTTTAGTTCGCTAGAAGAAACCCAAAAGCAATTTAATCCCAATACGCCCGCCACGCGCAGTGAGTACACTCGTGAAGACTACAATAGTAGTGATATGGTCGCAGGGATCCCGGGAGCGTTAAGTAACCAGCCACCGGCGGATGCATCGATTCCCGAAGACGTTCAAGATTTGAAAAACGGTGGCGCAGGAGACACGGGCTCGGTCAGTCGTGAAGCCACGCGAAACTTTGAATTGGACACCACCATCCGCCACCGTCGTGCACAGTCTGGCATTATTGACCGCCAAACCGTCTCGGTCGCGGTCAACTTTAAGCAAAGTGTGGATCCGGAAACCGGTGATGTGGTGAAAACGCCACTGACCGATGATGAAATCGCAAAAATTCGTCGTTTGTTGATGGGCGGTGTCGGTTTCAGTGAAGCGCGTGGGGACGTGATTGAAGTCATCGCGGTGCCCTTTGTTGAGCCTGAACAAGATATGGCGATGGATGTGCCAATTTGGGAGCATCCAAACTTCAACGACTGGGTGCGCTGGATGGCGGCGGCATTGGTAATTATCGTGGTTATCTTGGTGCTTATCCGCCCAGCCATGAAAAAGCTGTTGTACCCAGCGCTCGACGAAGATGGCAATACCGTGGGGCCCAATGGCGAGATCTTGGGACCCGATGGCTTACCCATCTCTCCTGACGGTGATGACATTGGCCTGATTGGCTCGGAGCTTGATGGCTCAAGTAACTTTGCGATGTCTTCATCGGATGTGTCCTTGCCAAACTTACACAAAGATGAAGACTTGTTGAAAGCGGTGCGGGCATTGGTGGCGAACGAGCCAGACCTTGCCGCACAAGCTGTGAAGAACTGGGTAATGCAAGATGGCAAATGAAGTCGCGACAACCGGCGGTGAAGAGCAACCGGGTACCAGCTTTGATGTCAACTCGTTGAGTGGCATTGAAAAGGCAGCAATTTTGTTGTTGAGCCTGAGTGAGCAAGATGCGGCGAGTATTATTCGCCACCTTGAGCCAAAGCAGGTGCAACGCGTCGGTGCGGCCATGACCTCAATGACTGACCTTAACTCTGATAAAGTGGCCGCTGTTCACCGCGCCTTTCTCGAGGAAATCCAAAAATACACCTCAATCGGGATGGGCAGTGAAGACTTTGTCCGTAATGCACTGGTGGCTGCGTTGGGTGAAGACAAAGCCAACAACTTGGTCGATCAGATTTTGCTGGGCAGTGGCTCGAAAGGCTTGGATTCACTCAAGTGGATGGATCCGCGTCAAGTGGCGAGCATCATTATCAACGAGCACCCGCAGATACAGACCATTGTACTTTCGTATCTTGACCCCGAGCATTCCGCAGAGATCCTCTCACAGTTTGTTGAACGTGACCGGTTAGATCTGATGATGCGGATTGCCAACCTCGAAGAAGTTCAGCCTGCTGCATTGCACGAGTTGAATGAAATCATGGAGAAACAGTTCGCTGGCCAAGCGGGGGCGCAAGCTGCCAAAATTGGTGGCTTGAAGGCTGCAGCTGAGATCATGAACTATATGGACAACAGTATTGAAGGCGTGTTGATGGACTCGATTCGCGATCAAGACGAAGAGATGGCCTCGCAAATCCAAGATCTGATGTTCGTATTCGACAACCTTATCGATGTCGACGATCGCGGTATTCAAACCATGCTGCGAGACGTGCCGCAAGAAGTCTTGCAAAAAGCGCTTAAAGGTGCGGAAGATAATCTACGTGAGAAAATCTACCGCAACATGTCTAAGCGTGCGGCAGAAATGCTGCAAGACGATATCGAAGCCATGGGACCGATCCGTGTCTCAGATGTAGAAGGGGCTCAGAAAGAGATCCTGTCTATCGCGCGCCGTCTCGCGGATGCGGGTGAAATCATGCTTACGGGTGGTGGCGGCGACGAGTTCGTTTAGGCCATTCACGTATCAGAGGTAAATCATGAGCCTAGATAAGCGTCGTGGCTATATTCGTGCTGACGAAGCACAGACTGAAACCATTGATCGTTGGGAACTGCCTCCTTACGGCGACAAGCAGTCTTTACCCAAAGAAACCGCACTCAACTATGACCCGAGTTGGGAGCCGGAGTCCGAACCGGAGCCCGAAGAGTCGGAGCTGGCGCCTGAACCTTTAACCGCGGACGCGCTCGAAGCGATTCGCCAGCAAGGCTACGACGAGGGCCATGAAGAGGGCAAGCAGATTGGCCATCGTGAGGGTTTAGAAGCGGGCCTTGAAGAGGGACGCGAGAAAGGCCACGAAGAAGGTAAAAAAGCAGGCTTTGACGAAGGCGTCGCCGCTGGGCAAGCGCTAATAGAGGAGCGCTGCCAGCATCTAGATAGAATTTTAAATCAGCTTACGCACCCGCTCGAAAAGGTCAACGAAGATGTCGAGCAGCAGTTGCTATTGATGGTGCAAGCGTTGACCAAATCTCTGATTGGCGTCGAAGTGCAGACCAATCCGCACGTGCTCTTACAAACCTTACGCGCCGCCATCGAGGCACTGCCGATTGCTGATCACCCCGTTACTGTATCCCTACACCCAGATGATCACGCGGTAGTCAGTGATGCATACGGGCCAGATACCCTTGCCGCGCGCGATTGGACATTACAATCCGAGCCAGCACTGTCTCGTGGCGATGTGCACGTAAAAGCGAAAGACTCGGTGGTGGATTACCGTCTTGCCGAGCGTGTCGACACCTTGTTGCGCGAGTTTCATGGTAAAAACCAAGCGCGCCCGTCGGACGCTGCGCACCAACATACGGATCCTGTGACAGGATCTGAGCAAACCATGCGTGATCAAACCATGCGTGATCACACGCAACAGGAGGCGGACGCACCGCAAGAGCATGCGTCGTCAGAGCTAGACTCTCAAGCTAGCTCACAGGATGAGCAAGCACCGTCGGCTGAGCAAAACGAATCCGTGGATCAGGACAAAGGTGAGTCATGAGTGCATTGGCAGAGCGACTCAAGCACTGGCAAGTTGATAATCTCGCCCCCAAACCCGTCGCATCGGGGAAATTGGTCCGTATGGTGGGATTGACACTCGAGGCCATTGGCTGTCGCGCGCCGATTGGCTCTGTCTGCTCGGTCGATACCCTTAATGGCACCATTGAGGCCGAAGTGGTTGGTTTTGCCGGTGAGCTACTTTATCTGATGCCTAATGAGCAAGTGTCTGGTGTGCTTCCTGGTGCACGTGTGACACCGCTTGCAGAGCGAGGCCATTTGGCGGTGGGGATGGAATTACTCGGCCGAGTGATCGACGGCATGGGCAACCCTTTGGATGGAAAGGGCGATATCTATACCGATAAGCGTGCTAGCTTAGAAGGGACGCCAATCAACCCCTTGGCGCGCCAGCCGATTCGTGAACCCTTGGATGTGGGTATTAAGGCGATTAATGGCCTTTTAACCGTCGGGAAAGGGCAACGCATCGGCTTGTTTGCAGGCTCGGGGGTGGGTAAGTCCGTGACGCTTGGCATGATGACACGCGGTACGACCGCACAAGTGGTTGTGGTGGGGCTCATTGGTGAGCGTGGTCGTGAAGTCAAAGAGTTTATTGACGATATTCTCGGTGAGGAAGGACGCGCACGCGCCGTGGTGGTTGCAGCCCCTGCCGATGCGTCACCACTGATGCGCCTAAAAGGGTGCCAAACTGCGTTGACCATTGCCGAATACTTTCGCGATCTAGGGCTCGATGTGCTCTTGCTAATGGATTCTCTGACCCGCTTTGCGCAAGCGCAGCGTGAAATCGCTTTATCGGTTGGCGAGCCACCGGCTACCAAAGGGTATCCGCCGTCGGTTTTTGCGCGTTTGCCTTCGTTGGTTGAACGTGCCGGTAATGGCGCGGTTGGGCAAGGTTCGATTACAGCGTTTTTCACTGTACTCACTGAGGGTGATGACTTACAAGATCCGATTGCAGATGCAGCCCGCGCCATTCTTGACGGGCATATCGTGTTATCGCGCGAGTTAGCTGACAGTGGGCATTATCCTGCGATTGATGTTGAGCGTTCGGTCAGCCGAGTGATGCCAAACATCACCAGTGAAGAGCAAATCCTGATGTCTAAAGCGGTGCGGCAAGTGTTGTCCGTTTGCCGAAAAAATCAAGACTTGGTCTCGATCGGCGCGTACAAGCCAGGCTCAGATGCAGCGGTTGACCAAGCATTTAGTATTAAGCCGCGATTGGATGAGTATTTGCAGCAAGGTATGAAAGAAGTGGTTCCCTATGATATGTGCGTCAACATGTTACGCTCAACCTTGCAGGGGTAATCGATGGCTGATCATGCACTGACACTGCTGTTGGATAAAGCCCAAGAAGATGAAAAGCAGGCGCAGCTTGCCGTTGTCGCGGCGCAGCAATCTTTGGATAATTACTATCGTCAGCTGGAGCAAATCGAGCAGTACCGCTTGGAGTATTGTCGGCAAATGAGTGATCGCGGCCAGCAAGGTTTATCGGCCAGTGCATTTGGCCACTTAAACAAATTCATTGTCCAGCTGGATGAAACCCTGGCAAAACAGCGAGATGCAGAACATCAGTTTAAAGAGCATCTCGATAACTGCCAACAAACCTGGCATCAAGCGCGGCAGTATCGGCAATCGATAGAGTGGCTAATTGAAAAGCGTGAACGTGAGCAAGCGGAGCGAGAACGCTATCAAGAGCAGCGCCAAATGGATGAAATGGCAGCGATTATTGCTCGCCGTCGTCCTTCCCCCTTCTCTTAATCTCATAATGGCGCGATAATTGCTTTGTCATTACCACGACGAGCGAGTATTTGCCTCGCGAACAGGTGGTTTACACGGTAATGATGAGAGACCTATGACGCAGTCTAACCTGACGCTTTCTAATCTATCTGCCAACATCGCGCCAACGCCAAGCGAGGGACAGCCTTTAGCTGGACAAGCTAAGGCGTCGCCAGAAGCGGGCTTTTTAGCGACATTACGCCAAACGCTTCAGCAAGATGGCGCGGAGGGCGAGTTGCCCGTTGAGTTGATGGCGGATGGCAAAACCTTACTGGTTGATGGCCAAATGATCGATGCCGAGGCAATGCTGGCCGATGGTATGTTCAGTGAAGCAGAAATGGCCCAAATTGCCGATATGACCGCGATGGAGGAAGGGGAAGCACTGCTTGCACGTCTAAATCAAGCTGCCGCGACGCTGAATGGCAAAGATTTGCCTATCAAAGCGGGCAGTGAATTAATGGCCAATGATGACAACATGACAGAGGCCGACAAAGAGGCGTTAAACGACAAAGCGCTGAACGACAAAGCGTTAGCATCATTGCAAGAACAGGTGCATGAGCATGCCCAAGCACAAAAGGTCTCGCGAGAAGCATTATTAGAGACGTTGTCACGTCAGCTTCCTGATGATGTCGATCCAGAACAGGCACTGGCGCAATTGTCGCCCGATCAGTTGGCAGCACTGGTAGCGCAAGTGAGAGCTAATCAACAGGCGCGCAGCGGGACCAGCCTCAGCAGTGACGAACAAGGGTCGGCATCTGCACAGCCAGACAAAGCGATGAAGCTCGCGTCGGCATCGATCCCTTGGGCCGAGGCCAAAGCCGGCGCGGATGAAACTGAAAAAATGGGTAAAGAGTCGGTTGTTGCTAAAGACGTCGCCGCAGCGTTGGCTGCGCGTTCGGCAGACAATCTGGACAAGCAGCGTCAAGTTAATCAAGCGACTTATCAGCTGCATACCGGTGATGGGGAGAGTAACAGTAAATCCTCTTCACCATTGACCGCCCAATTAGGGCAGGCGGGCGCGAATGCGCTAGCCAGTCAGCAGGCGCAAGCGGCAGGGTTGAGTAAAGCTGCACTAAAAGCCATGACTGAGAAGGCGGCAAACGCGGATAAAGCAGCGGGAGTGGATGGCAGTGGATCGACACGCTCCGATACACTGATGCAGCAGTTAGCGAATAGCTTAGGGACACCATCGGCGCAAGCACATACCGCGCGTCAAGATATGCAAGCGGCACAAAATGCTCAAGCCCCCTTACCCATGGGACAAACACCAGCAGACGCGGGCGCGGCACTCAGCGAACGCGTGAATGTAATGCTGTCGAAAAATTTGAAACAGGTTGATATTCGCCTTGATCCACCTGAATTAGGCCGGATGCAAATTAAGCTAGGTATCAACAATGACCAAGCGACTGTGCACATTACCGTCGCGAACCATCAAGCACGCGATCTCGTTGAACAAGCGATGCCGCGTTTGCGTGAAATGTTACAGCAGCAAGGGCTACAATTAGCTCAAGGCTCGGTCCAACAGCAAGACAGTGGTGCCCAACAAATGGCATCGGGTCAGCAGCAACATAGCGGCGCAGGCCAATCGAGTGGGGCCGCATCCGGGATGTCGGGGCTCGATGACGGTGTTGACGAGGTGTTAACCAGCCAAACCATACAGGTTTCACACAGCGATAGAGCAGTTGACTATTACGCTTGATGTGGGTGTAAAGATGAGGAGCACGAATAACGATGGCCGATGATAACAATCCAGAAGTGCCTGAAGGTGGAAAGAAAAAGCTGATCATCATTATCGCTGCAGCTGTGTTGCTGCTGTTAGTGGTCGGTGGTGCAGCGTTTTTCTTCTTATCTGGGGGAGATGACAGCCAAGACGATATTGTGCTTGAAGAGCAAGCGATGTCACTACCAGCGATTTATGTCACCTTGCCGCGCCCGTTTGTGTTCAATGTGACGGGCGACGAGCAGCAACGTCTCGTTCAAGTAAAGGCTCAGCTGCTGGTACGGGGCAATGAAATGGAAGCGCTTGCCAAAGAAAATTTACCTTTGGTGGAGCACGCGCTGCTGAATACCTTTGGGGCAGCAACCGCCGAGCAATTGCGTACACCGCAAGGCCAACTCGAAGTGAGGCGGCAAGCGGCCGAGAATGTGCGTGCGGCCTTGATTAAAGTAACCGGTGAACCTGTGGTAGAACGGGTCCTGTTTACTGGTTTTGTGATGCAATAGGTGATGACGTGACCGACCTACTCAGCCAAGACGAAATTGATGCGCTCCTTCACGGTGTTGATGACGTCGAAGATGATGATAACGAGCCCGAAGCCGGCGAAGGCGGTGCGGTTCAGTTTGATTTCTCTTCGCAAGACCGCATTGTGCGCGGTCGCATGCCGACGCTTGAACTTATCAATGAGCGCTTTGCACGTCACATGCGCATTAGTTTGTTTAACATGCTGCGTAAAACCGCCGAAGTATCGATCAACGGCGTGCAGATGATGAAATTTGGCGAGTACCAAAACACGCTCTATGTCCCGACGAGCTTAAACATGGTGCGTTTCCGGCCATTAAAAGGGACCGGGCTTATCACCATGGAAGCACGATTAGTCTTCATCTTGGTGGAAAACTTCTTTGGTGGCGACGGGCGTTTTCATGCTCGGATTGAAGGGCGTGAATTTACTCCGACCGAGCGACGCGTGATCCAAATGCTGCTCAAGCTCGTGTTTGAAGATTATAAAGACGCGTGGGCGCCGGTGATGGAAGTGGCCTTTGAATACCTCGATTCAGAGGTAAACCCGGCGATGGCCAACATTGTTAGCCCTACAGAAGTGATTGTGGTGAGCTCGTTCCATATCGAGCTTGACGGCGGCGGTGGTGATTGCCACATGGTTATGCCGTACTCCATGCTAGAGCCGATTCGCGAGTTGCTAGATGCGGGTGTCCAAAGTGACAAAATGGACACGGATGTACGCTGGAGTAAAGCATTACGCGATGAAATCTTGGACGTTAATGTCGAGCTCAGCGCCAAGCTGTTAGATACCACGCTGTCATTACGCGATTTGATGGAGTTGCAAAAGGGGGACGTGATCCCTGTCGATATGCCAGACGCGTGTACTGTCTTTATTGAAGATTTACCGACCTATCGTGCCAAAATGGGTCAATCTAACGATAAGCTAGCACTCAAAATCGTTGAAAAATTGAAACGGCCAGATATGGCTAAATCAGATATTTCACTGCTTCACGACAAGCCGGAATTGCTTGACGACTTAGAAGAAGATTTACCAATTGATGGTAAAGGTGGCAGTGATACCAGTAATCAAAACCAGTAAACAGGGGTGAGACGTCATGGATCAAAATGATGTAGATGATGATTGGGCTGCCGCCCTGGCCGAACAGTCAGAAGTGGAAGGCTCTGATGAAGTGCAAGCGGCACCATTAGAAGAGCTGACGGACGACAGTGAACAGAAAATTGGCCCAGAAGAGCAACGCAAGCTGGATGCCATTCTCGATATCCCTGTGACCATATCGATGGAAGTCGGGCGCACACAAATAAACATTCGTAATTTGCTGCAATTAAACCAAGGCTCTGTGGTCGAGCTGGATCGATTGGCAGGGGAATCGCTTGATGTGCTGGTGAATGGCACCTTAATTGCGCATGGCGAAGTGGTTGTGGTGAACGATAAATTTGGTATTCGGTTGACGGATGTGATCAGCCAGACTGAGCGAATTAAGAAGTTACGATAAGGAAAATCATGCGTCGGCTTTTGGGAGGCTTGTTGTTTGCGCCGCTGCCTGTATGGGCCGCGGCGCCTGATATTAGTATCGCGACCATGTTGGTATCACTGACATTGGTGCTTGCGCTTATTTTTGCGCTGGCGTGGTTGTTGAGACGATTAAAGCTGCCTGGATTGGCTGGGCAAGCCAATGGCATTCGTATCATCAGCCAACTGGCCGTTGGGCAAAAAGAGCGTATTTTAGTGGTCGATATTAATGGCGAGCAGCTTGTGATCGGCGTGACAGCCACCAATATTCGGTTGCTAAAAGCGCTGGATTCGCCCATGCCGACGTCGTCAAATGCGCCAGCACCGAATACAAGATTTGCTGAGCAACTCGGCCAACTGTTGAATCGAAAATGACTATCAAAACGTTACTTGCGGCTTGGCTTTTTGTGTGGGTGTCACTGTTTTCACCTGTCACATTTGCCCAACAAGAAGCAACGCCAGCACAAGAAACCATTACCACCGAATCGATTGATGAGGCCGGTGAGGCAGTGCGACTGCAGACAAGTCGTAACACCGGAGGCGGGATACCTGCCGTGACGATGCGCGTCAATCCTGATGGCAGTGAAGACTACTCGGTGACATTGCAGATCCTTGCGCTGATGACCGCGCTGGGTTTTTTGCCCGCCATCGTGATTTTGATGACCTCATTCACTCGAATTGTGGTGGTGATGGCGATTTTGCGGCAGGCAATGGGACTTCAGCAAACACCGTCAAACCAAGTCATCATCGGGATCGCTTTGTTCTTGACACTGTTTATTATGTCACCGGTGATCGATCGCATGAACACGGACGCCATTCAACCCTACATCAATGAGCAAATAACGGCGCGAGACGCATTTGACCGTGTGCAAGTACCGTTACGCGAGTTTATGTTGCGACAGACACGCGTCAAAGATCTTGAGACCTTTGTCAACATGTCGGGTGCGCAAGTCAGTGAGCCAGAGCAAGTCCCGATGACGGTACTCATCCCTGCGTTTGTGACTTCAGAGCTGAAAACGGCTTTCCAAATTGGCTTTATGCTATTTTTGCCGTTTTTGGTGATTGATTTGGTGGTGGCATCTGTCTTGATGGCAATGGGTATGATGATGCTTTCGCCGATGATCGTCTCCTTGCCATTTAAGCTAATGCTGTTTGTCTTGGTTGATGGGTGGAACCTCATTCTTTCTACCTTAGCGGGTAGTTTTGGCTAAAGGAGGCAATGATGGCCCCGGAAGCGTTTGTTGAATTATTTCAAGATGCCTTGTATTTGGTGCTACTGCTGGTGTCAGCGATTGTGGTACCCGGATTGTTGGTTGGCTTGATTGTGGCCATTTTCCAAGCGGCAACCTCAATCAACGAGCAAACACTAAGCTTTTTACCGCGTTTGATCGCCACTTTTGTGGCCCTGATGTTTTTCGGCCATTGGATGACGCGTATGTTGATGGAGTACTTCTACCGCTTGGTGGAAGAGATCCCGACCCTGCTTTACTAGGGCGACGGCATGGAATATCCCGCCTCTGTTATTTTGTCGTGGATGGCCAATTACTTTTGGCCGTTCACTCGCATCTCCTCGATGATGATGGCGATGACGTTCTTCGGCGCGCGCTTTGTGCCAGTGCGCATTCGCTTATATCTGTCGCTGGCGATTACCTTTGCGGTGATGCCAGCACTCCCAGCGGTGCCAGAAGAGATTGAATTGGTGTCCTTTGCGGGGTTTGTGGTGTTGGCACAGCAAATCGTGATTGGCGTTGCCATGGGGATGGTCACGCAATTTATTACTCAAACCTTTGTGGTGTTGGGGCAAATCCTCGGTATGCAATCCAGTTTAGGTTTCGCCTCTATGGTGGACCCGGCCAATGGTCAAAATACCCCCTTGCTAGGGCAATTCTATTTATTCTTGGCAGTCATGCTCTTTCTTGCCACCGATGGGCATTTGCAGATGCTTAATTTGGTGGTCATGAGTTTTAAAACGCTTCCCATTGGCGAGATGATTGGTGCGGCTGATTACCGCAGCCTCGCGGATTGGTTTGGTACCATGTTTCAGGTCGCGTTAAGCATGTCATTGGCGGGCATTATCGCGCTCTTGATTGTCAACTTGTCGTTCGGGGTCATGACGCGCGCCGCTCCCCAACTGAACATTTTCTCTCTTGGCTTTGCATTTGCATTGTTGATGGGCTTGCTGATCAGTTGGTATTTACTGTTCGGTATTTTGACGCATTATGATAACCACTGGCAGACTGGGCTTAACCAAGTTTGCTCTTTGATTCGCATTAACTGTGAGCCTAACTGATGGCAGAGAGTGACGGCCAAGAAAGAACAGAAGACGCCACACCCCGAAGGCGTGAGCAGGCGCGGGAGAAAGGCCAAGTACCGCGCTCAAGAGAACTGGCATCCGTCGCTGTCCTGATATTAGGGGCGGTGAGCTTGATGTGGTTTGGGCAATCGCTCGGGGAAGCGTTAATGGCGCTCATGACGCGGCTTTTTACGTTGTCGCGCGCAGAAGTCTTTGATACCTCTGAGTTAATGCTGGTGGTGGTCGGCGAGTTATTACACCTTATCCTCCCGCTTGGACTGGTGCTGTTACTGCTGTTTTTTTCCGGTCTCGCGGGGTCGGCAGGCCTTGGTGGGATCAGCTTCTCGTGGGAAGCGGCGCGCCCTAAGTTATCCAAAATGAGCCCCATCGCTGGGGTGAAGCGTATGTTTGGCACCCAAGGCTTGGTTGAGCTATTAAAATCGATTCTTAAAGTCTTGCTGGTTGGGGGCGTGGCAAGTTATTTGGTGTATATCAATCTCCAAGACTTCTTCGAACTGACGATTGAAACCTTCCCGCAAAACCTCTATCACGCGATGGATATTCTGCTTAACTTCGTGTTGTTGGTATGTTGCTCACTGTTGATTGTGGTTGCGATTGATGTGCCGTTTCAGATATGGCAGCACAATGAGCAACTAAAAATGACCAAACAAGAAGTGAAGGACGAGTACAAAGAAACCGAAGGTCGCCCTGAAGTCAAAGGTCGAATTCGCATGTTGCAGCGTGAAATGGCGCAACGACGAATGATGGCAGAAGTGCCACAAGCCGATGTCGTGGTGACTAACCCCGAGCACTACTCGGTTGCACTTCGGTATAACAGTGACATGGATAGTGCACCTGTGGTGGTGGCAAAAGGCTCTGACTTCACGGCATTGAAAATTCGTGAGATTGCCGCTGAGCATGATGTAGCGATTGTCCCTGCACCGCCGTTAGCGCGAGCACTGTACTTTAGCACAGAGCTTGAGCAACAAATTCCAGATGGTTTATTTACGGCAGTTGCACAGGTACTGGCGTACGTTTTCCAGCTCAAGCAATACAAAAAAGGGCGAGGCCGTCGGCCGACGCGCCCAGAAGACGCTTATTTGCCGATTCCGCCAGATTTGCGCCACGACTAGCACTCCCTTGTCCTTTGGGCTGCGTGTTTTTGTCTGAGAAGTGACAAAATGCTGACACTTTCGGGGTTGTTTGTTGGCGCAAATATTGCTTTCTCCCCTTCCTCTTGTGTTTGACGAGCGCGTCGCTTTTCCGCCGTTCACCTATCATGGATTTGAGCTTGTAACATGCTAAAAGCCAAGTGGCAGCTGCCATTCTCAGACAAAGTTCCTTACCACCGCTTGCGTGCGATGCCCGCGGTTGGGGCACCTATTCTAGTATTAGCCACCCTCGCGATGGTGGTATTGCCCGTTCCGCCCATGCTGTTGGACTTGATGTTCTCGTTCAACATTGCCTTGTCGCTGGTGGTTTTGCTCGTCACGATTTATACCCGTCGTCCACTTGATTTTGCCGCGTTTCCCACGGTGTTGTTGATAGCGACCTTACTACGCTTGGCGTTGAACGTTGCGTCGACTCGGGTGGTGTTGCTCTATGGCCATGAAGGGCCGGATGCTGCGGGTCAGGTGATCGGCGCGTTTGGTTCGGTGGTGATCGGGGGCAACTATGCCGTTGGTCTGGTGGTGTTCCTTATCCTGATGATCATCAACTTTATGGTAGTGACCAAGGGTGCCGGACGGATTTCTGAAGTGAGTGCTCGCTTTACCTTGGATGCCTTGCCTGGTAAGCAAATGGCCATTGATGCCGACTTAAACGCTGGGCTTATCGATCAAGAACAAGCGCGGACGCGTCGTCAAGAAGTGACCAAAGAAGCGGACTTCTACGGCTCTATGGATGGTGCGTCTAAGTTTGTTAAAGGGGATGCGATCGCCGGTATCCTGATCCTGTTGATTAACATCGTCGGTGGCCTGTCTATCGGGATGGGACAGCACGACCTCCCGTTCTCTGATGCGATTGAAGTCTATACCTTGCTGACCATTGGTGATGGCTTGGTGGCACAAATCCCGTCACTCTTGCTGTCAATTGGTGCCGCCATTATGGTGACGCGTCAAAATACTGATGAAGACATGGGGCAGCAAGTTGTCTTCCAACTGTTTGATAACCCACGCGCGCTGATGATTGCTACTGGTATTCTTACCGTGATGGGTATTGTGCCGGGCATGCCTCACATCCCATTCCTGCTGTTAGCGATTATTTGTGGTGGCTTGGCCTATTGGAAATACCAGCAGTATCACAAAGCAAAACAAAAAGCAGATGAGCCTGAGCAGCCAGAGACGGCACCTATCACACCGAAAGAGTTGTCATGGGATGATGTGCAACCTGTGGATGTGATTGGTCTCGAAGTGGGTTATCGCCTAATCCCCATGGTGGATAGAGATCAAGGCGGTGAACTACTTGACCGGGTCAAAGGCGTGCGTAAAAAACTCTCTCAAGACTTTGGCTTCCTCATTCCGCCGGTGCATATTCGCGATAATCTGGAGTTACCGCCGCATAACTACCGGATAACCCTGATGGGCGTCGCGGTGGGCGAAGCGGAAGTCCGTCCAGAGCATGAACTTGCTATTAATCCAGGACAAGTGTTTGGTCCGATTGAAGGCGAGCCGACGCAAGATCCCGCATTTGGACTCGAAGCGGTTTGGATTGAGCCGAGCCAACGCGAACACGCTCAGGCGTTAGGATATACGGTGGTCGACTCAGCCACCGTATTGGCGACCCACCTGAGTCAAATGCTGACCAATAACGCCGAGCGTTTATTGGGTCACGAAGAGGCGCAAAACCTTGTCGATATGCTAGGTAAACAAGTGCCGCGTTTGGTGGAGGGACTGATCCCTGACCAAATCCCACTGAGTGTATTGGTGAAAGTATTGCAAAACTTGCTCAGTGAGGCGATTCCTATTCGAGATATCCGCACTATCGTTCAGACCATGGCCGAGTACGCTGGAAAGAGTCAAGATCCCGACATTCTCACCGCAGCGGTTCGGATTGCGCTGCGTCGACTGATCGTGCAGGAAATCAATGGTATTGCGCCAGAACTGCCAGTCATTACGTTAGTGCCTGAGCTGGAACAGATGTTGCATAAAACCATGCAGGCCTCCGGTGGTGAGTCGACAGGCATTGAGCCTGGGTTAGCAGAACGCCTGCAATCATCATTAGCCGAGGCAACGCAGCAGCAAGAGCTGCAAGGCGAGCCCGCCGTGTTGCTAACGTCTGGCGTGCTTCGAGCGACCTTAGCGAAATTTGTGAAGAATACCATTCCGACGCTACGTGTCTTGTCATATCAAGAAGTGCCGGATGAGAAACAAATTCGTATCGTCAATGCGGTCGGTAATAATTAATACCGTTATTTGAGTAGGGCAGAGCTTTGAAAATCAAACGTTTTTTTGCTAAAGACATGCGTACTGCACTTGGCCAAGTCAAAGAAGAGCTCGGTGCGGATGCGGTGATCATGTCTAACAAAAAAGTGACTGGTGGTGTGGAAATTGTTGCTGCCGTCGATGCCGATACAGATCCTGTTCCTGCCAAGCCGCAGCCACAGGCTCATGCACAAGAGCAGGCGGCGCAGGCATACTCAAATGCACACCGCCAGCTCGCTGACGACAAGGTCCAATTGCGCCAACGCCAACAAGCGGCGCCGCGCAATCAGCGACCGCCCCGTTTTTCGGCCATGCTCGATGAATATCGAGATAAATCAGGCCCAGCAGACCGTGCGCCTCAAAACGAAGCCGACTCCCTGTCTGCGTTGTTGCAACGACAACAAAAACAGTCATCTCGCCCCGACCCTCAACGTCATTCGAATTCGAGAGAACCTGAGCGGCCTGCCGCATTGGGGCGAGGTTATGAACCTCGTCGCGAGTTGAAGAGCAATGGTCGTGGCAGTTGGCAAGATGCAGGGCGCCAGAATCAACAGCCGGGTAGCAAGCCTAAACTGGATCCTTCCCGGTTCGAAGCGCGCCAGTCGCAATCGTCCAATGAAGAGATTGAAGCGATGCGCCAAGAAATGGCCTCCATTCGTAGCTTACTTGAACATCAGCTGTCAGGCTTGATGTGGCAAGAGGTTGAACGTAGAGAGCCGCTGCGTGCCATGCTGATTAAACGCTTGGAGCGCATGGGATTATCGTCTGACCTATCGGATCAGCTCGCGTGTTATATCCCAGAAGACACGCCTCCCACTGAAGCTTGGCAAGCGCTGCTTGATTTGGTCGCTGACCAAATCATCACCGTGGATGAAAACATGCTTGAAACAGGCGGCGTGATTGCGCTTTTGGGCCCCACCGGAGTAGGAAAAACTACCACGATCGCCAAGCTTGCGGCCCGTGCCGCCATGGACTTTGGCCCTGAAGAAATCGCGCTAGTCACCACAGATACGTTTCGTATCGGGGCGCATGAACAACTTGCGACCTATGGGCGTATTCTTGGCTGTCCGGTCAAGGTGGCTAAAGATGCCGATGAACTGGCCGACATCCTTTATCAACTGCGTCATAGACGTTTGATATTGCTTGATACTGCCGGAATGGGTCAGCGCGATCTGCGCCTTTCAGAGCAGCTCGATACATTAATGCAAAACAGCGGTTCGCATATCCGCAGCTTGCTGGTTTTGCCTGCGACGTCCCAACGTCGCGTATTACAAGAAACCATTGAACATTTTCGTCGTATTCCTTTGTCCGGCTGTGTGCTGACAAAGCTGGACGAATCTCTAAGCCTCGGTGAGCTGTTGTGTGTCACCATCGAAAATGCCCTGCCTGTTGCTTACTTAGCTGACGGGCAACGTGTGCCGGAAGATATCCGCCAAGCGACAGGACACTTCCTCGTGTCAAAAGCCAGCGAAATGCTGGAATCAGGCGCGGATCAGCACAATCACTTCTGGAGCAGTGATGTCCCAGAGTCGAATGGGGCGGACTTTTATGATTGAGACAACCATGCAAGATCAAGCAAGCGGCCTTCGCCGTCTAACCAACCCCTCACGGACTAAAGTCATCACAGTGACTGGCGGTAAAGGTGGTGTGGGGAAAACAAATGTCACCCTAGGAATGGCGGCCTCTATGGCGCGCCAAGGCAAAAAAGTCATGGTGCTTGACGCAGACCTTGGCTTGGCGAATGTCGATGTGTTGCTCGGATTACGAGCCGGCAAGAACTTGTCTCACGTCCTTCAAGGTGTTTGTGATTTGAAAGACATCATCATTGAAGGGCCGCACGGTATGAAAATCGTGCCAGCATCGTCTGGAATGCAAGGCATGACCGAGCTAACTCCCGCGCAACATGCTGGTTTGATTCGCGCTTTTGGTACACTCGAAGAAGAGGTTGATGTACTCTTAGTAGATACCGCTGCGGGGATCTCTGATATGGTACTGAGCTTTTCGCGTGCAGCGCAAGATGTGGTGGTCGTGGTGTGCGATGAGCCTACTTCGATAACCGATGCCTATGCTCTGATCAAGATTTTAAGCCGTGAACATGGCGTGAATCGTTTTAAAATCGTAGCAAATATGGTCAGAAGCTACCGTGAAGGGCGAGATTTGTTCACAAAATTAACGCGAGTCACTGAAAGGTTTCTAAATGCTAATCTAGAATTAGTGGCATGTGTTCCTGTGGATGAAAGAGTGAGGCAAGCAGTGAGAAAACAGAAAGTTGTTATCGACGCATTTCCTCGCTCGCCAGCGTCGCTGGCTTTAAACGCTCTGGCGAATAAAGCACTGACGTGGCCAGTACCGCGTAACCCTGGTGGTCATCTGGAGTTTTTTGTTGAGCGTTTGCTGATCAAAAATGATGACGCAGGAGAGTTAATTCGTGAATAAAGCGCTCACCTATAGTCGCACAGGTGATAATGGCCAAGGGGTACTCGAACGATACTCAACCTTGGTCAAACGGATAGCGCACCACTTAATGGGGCGCTTGCCGCCGAGTGTACAAGTCGAAGATTTAATTCAAGCAGGCATGATAGGTTTGCTTGAAGCGCAGCAAAATTATGATCCGAGTAAGGGCGCAAGTTTTGAAACCTATGCCGGTATTCGGATTCGCGGTGCTATGCTGGATGATATGCGCCGTGGTGACTGGGTGCCACGCTCGGTCCACAAAGCAAGCAGGACAATCAGTGATGCGATAGCCTCACTGGAAAAGGAATTAGGCCGTGATCCCACGGATGTAGAAGTGGCACAACGGCTTGATATGAGCCTAGATCAGTATCATCAGGCACTGAATGACGTTAACTGTGGCCGATTAATCGGCATGGACGACTTAGGTGTCTCCGAAGATGCATTTACAACCGACAGTCATCGCAACGACAATCTTCCCTTTCAGGATGTTGCGGAGGATAATTTCAAAGCGGCATTGGCCGCGGCGATAAAAAGTCTTCCCGAAAGAGAAGCACTGGTGCTATCTCTTTATTATGATGAGGAATTAAACCTCAAAGAGATAGGGGCAGTGATTGGGGTGAGTGAATCCCGGGTCTGTCAGATTCAGAGTCAGGCCACGCAACGATTGAGAGCCAAGCTTTCCGCTTGGCATAGTGAGTAAGTAACAGTTTCGACAATAAAACGAGACCTCACCGGAGGCAACCTTGGATAAAAACATGAAAATTCTCGTTGTTGATGATTTTTCAACAATGCGCCGTATCGTAAAGAATCTTCTTCGTGACTTAGGTTTCAACAATACCGTTGAAGCGGATGACGGCTTAACAGCGCTGCCAATCCTCAAAAAGGGCGGTATTGATTTTGTCGTGACCGATTGGAATATGCCTGGGATGCAGGGAATCGATTTGCTCAAAGAGATCCGAAAGGATGACTCGCTGAAGCATCTCCCTGTACTGATGATCACTGCCGAAGCGAAGCGTGAGCAGATTGTTGAAGCTGCGCAAGCAGGCGTGAACGGTTATATCGTAAAACCTTTTACTGCTGCCACACTGAAAGAGAAGCTCGATAAAATTTTCGAGCGCATGTAATTAGCAGGCGCACAGTAAAAGGTAATCGTCATGATCAATCTGGACCAAGCGAAACAATTGGTCGCGTATCTTGAGAGTGGAGAGCAAGATAACGCTAATGCGCTTCTCGCTGATATCGCGAAAGAGGCGCGAGA
Organism: Salinivibrio sp. SS2; assembly: GCF_001722075.1. NCBI lineage: Bacteria > Pseudomonadati > Pseudomonadota > Gammaproteobacteria > Vibrionales > Vibrionaceae > Salinivibrio > Salinivibrio sp. SS2. Next base: position 21,984 of record NZ_MEBP01000059.1, read on the forward strand.
CCCACTGTTTAATGAAGTGGGCAAACTCACCCGCCAATTACACGACTCTATCTCCAACTTTCGCTTGGATCCCAGAATTGGTGATTTGGCGACTGTCGATATTCCTGACGCTCGCGATCGCCTCACTTATGTGATGGAGAAAACCGAGCTTGCGGCCAACCGCACCATGGATGCGGTTGAGCGTACCATGCCTATTGCCAGTGAATTGCAAGATAATTTGCAAGCGGTTAGGCCGAATTGGAACAGCTTGATGCGGGGTGAAATCGCCCTGGATGAGTTTAAAAGCCTTTGCCACAACATCGACGAGTTGTTGACCCAGGTGGAAGGCGGAGCGACAGAGCTTCACGGCCATTTAACCGATATTTTGATGGCTCAAGATTTTCAAGATCTCACCGGCCAAGTGATTCGACGTGTTATCGAACTTGTGCAAGAAGTTGAACAACAACTCGTCGAAATTCTGACTGCATTCGGCATGGAAAATGACGAGACGGCGGGAGAAGCGCCGTCTCAACAAGAAGATACCGTTGACAAGTCAGCGCCGGAAGGACCGATTATTCATCCTGAAGAGCGTGATGACGTGGTCCACAGCCAGGATGATGTCGATGACTTATTATCGAGTTTGGGTTTTTAGAGGTGCGCTATGAGCTTTGAAATGGATGAAGAAATCCTTCAGGACTTTTTGATTGAAGCGGGAGAAATCCTTGAGCAGCTGTCTGAACAGCTGGTCGACTTGGAGCGTGCCCCTGATGATTCAGACTTGCTGAATGCCATCTTCCGTGGCTTCCACACCGTAAAAGGCGGGGCGGGCTTTTTGGGCCTTAATGCGCTGGTTGACACATGTCACGGTGCGGAAAATGTCTTTGATACGCTGCGTAACCATGGTCGAGAGTTGACCTCAGATGTGATGGACACCATTTTGCAAGCGTTGGATACCATCAATGATCAATTCTCAGCGGTTCAAAGTAGTGAAGAGCCGGCAGCGGCCTCGCCTGAGTTGCTAGAGGCGCTGCACCGCTATGCGAAACCTGCCAGTGCAGACGAGCAAGCGGCTGAACCAGAGCCGGAGCCAGAGCCAGAACCAACGCCAGAGCCAGAACCAACGCCAGAGCCAGAACCAGAGCCGACCCCAGAACCGGAAGCCTCAGCGTCGAGTGATGACGCGATCAGTGGTGATTCGGTTGATGAGATCACCCAAGACGAATTTGATCGCTTACTCGATCAACTGCATGGCGAAGGGAAAGCGCCGACAGCAGGCGGCGATAGCCAAGACAAGCCCGATGTGGTTGCAGACACAGAGGCCGACAGTGGTGATATCACCGATGACGAATTCGAGAAATTGCTAGACGATTTACACGGTGCAGGTAAAGGCCCCGCGGCAAATAGCAACGACACACAAGAGCAGACCGCTTCTGAAAAAGCGCCAGCGAGTGGCGGTGGTGATGAATTCATCGATGACGATGAGTTCGAAAAGCTGCTCGATGATTTGCACGGGAAAGGAAAAGGACCGGCCGCGGGCGATACGCCGCCAGTAGCGGCAAAAGCAGAAGCGCCTAAAGCTGAACCAAAGCCCGAGCCCAAGCCAGAACCCAAAAAAGCGGAACCCGCTAAACCCAGTGCGCCTGCTAAGGCGGGAGCTGGCAATAAAGCCCCGGCTGCACCAGAAAAAGCACCGGAGAAAAAACCACCTGCCGCCCCACAGCAGGAGCAAACCGTTCGCGTTAATACCTCAACCCTCGATGCCATCATGAATATGGTGGGGGAATTGGTTCTGGTACGTAACCGCTTAGTGAGCTTGGGGCAAAGTAGCAACAACGAGAGCATGTCCAAAGCGGTCACTAACCTTGATGTGGTCACCGCCGACCTTCAAGGCGCTGTCATGAAAACGCGCATGCAGCCAATCAAAAAAGTATTTGGTCGTTTTCCACGCGTGGTACGTGATTTAGCGCGCAGCTTGAAGAAAGAAATCGTCCTTGAGATGAAAGGCGAAGAAACCGACTTGGATAAAAACTTGGTCGAGGCATTGGCCGACCCCATGGTCCACTTGGTGCGTAACTCGGTTGACCACGGCATTGAAATGCCAGACGTACGTGAAAAGGCGGGTAAGCCACGAGTGGGTACCATCACCTTGAAAGCGTCGCAAGAAGGTGACCATATTCTGCTGACTATCGAAGACGATGGTGGCGGTATGGATGCGGAGAAACTGAAAGGCATCGCGGTCGATCGTGGTGTCCTAGATGCGGATGCTGCGGCACGACTGACTAACAGTGAAGCGTATAACCTGATTTTCGCCCCCGGTTTCTCTACTAAAACCGAGATCTCAGATATCTCTGGACGTGGTGTTGGTATGGACGTGGTGAAAACGGGGATCACCAAGCTCAACGGTTCGATAAACATCGACTCTGAGTTGGGACGCGGTACCATTATTGAAATCAAGGTTCCGCTAACGTTGGCTATTCTCCCCACATTGATGGTAGGTGTCGGCGATAATCCGTTTGCGTTCCCACTGTCGAACGTCAGTGAAATTATTAGCTTAGATATGTCTCGTACCAATACGGTGGATGGACAACTAACACTCATTGTGCGGGACAAAGCGATTCCGCTGTTCTTCTTACAAGATTGGCTGTGCAAGGGTCAGTCTGATATCGATAAAACCAAGGGCCATGTGGTGATTGTGCAAATTGCCCATCAACGCATTGCGTTTGTGGTGGACACCTTGTTCGGTCAAGAAGAAGTGGTCATTAAGCCGCTAGATGAACTTCTACAAGGGACTCCCGGTATGGCTGGGGCAACCATCACCAGTGATGGACATATTGCTCTTATCCTCGATGTGCCCAACCTGCTAAAACATTACGCGGGTTAATTTGAGAAAAGGAAGCGCATGGCAGTGAAAGTTCTGGTGGTGGATGATTCAAGTTTCTTCCGCCGCCGTGTCAGTGAGATTATCAACGGCGATCCTAGGCTGGAAGTGATTGATACCGCGGTGAATGGCAAAGAAGCGGTAGAGAAGGTTGCTCAGCTCAAACCTGACGTCGTGACCATGGATATTGAGATGCCTGTTCTGGATGGTATCTCAGCGGTACGTCAGATCATGGCACAGACGCCGACGCCGATCTTAATGTTTTCGTCTCTGACTCATGAAGGCGCAAAAGCGACGCTTGATGCGCTCGAAGCGGGGGCCTTGGACTTCTTACCCAAGAAATTTGAGGATATCGCACGTAATCGTGATGAAGCGACCAGCTTACTTCAACAGCGCGTCCTCGAAATTGCGCGCAAGCGCTCTTTCTTGCGTCGTCCTAGCAAACCAGCACCGAGTGCGACAACAGGACAAACTGCCTCGCCAGCGGGTGGCGCACGTGCGCCTGTCCGTCCTGCGGCGCCAAACGCAGCCCCTGCGGCAAAATCAAAGGCACCTGCGCGATTTACTGCAAGTGGTAAACGCTATCAGCTCGTTGCGATCGGCACATCGACTGGTGGACCCGTCGCACTGCAAAAAGTGTTGACCAAGCTTCCCGCCAACTTCCCACTACCGATCGTGCTTATCCAACATATGCCGGCAACATTTACGGCAGCATTTGCACAGCGTTTGAATGGGTTGAGTCAGATTACAGTTACCGAAGCCAAAGACGGTGATGCATTAAAGCCGGGCCATGCTTACTTGGCGCCGGGTGGCATGCAGATGATGATAGATGGCCGGCCGGGCGCAGCGCGCTTGAAAATTTTAGATGGCGGTGAGCGCATGAACTATAAGCCCTGTGTCGATGTCACCTTTGGCTCGGCGGCCAAAGTCTATGGTGACAAGGTCCTTTCGATGGTGTTGACAGGCATGGGGGCAGATGGCCGAGAAGGCGCACGAATGCTGAAGAGCGCAGGCTCCACCATATGGGCACAAGACGAAGAAAGCTGTGTCGTTTACGGTATGCCTCAAGCGGTGGCTAAAGCGGGTATTTCATCGGAGGATTTACCGCTCGATCGTATCGCAGAGCGTATTCTGGTTGAGCTGAATTTAAAATAAGGAGTGGGGCTTGATAGTCTGGAGTATCGCCAACCAAAAAGGCGGTGTCGGTAAGACAACCACCACAGTGACACTGGCCGGTTTAATTAGCGAACGTAAAAAGCGCGTTCTGCTGGTGGACACGGACCCGCACGCCTCCTTGTCGACCTATCTAAATTTTGACTCTGAGCAGTTGCCTGCGAGCTTATTCGATCTTTTTCAGCTGCAAACCGTGAATAAAGAAACGGTGAAGCCACTGATTGTGCGCACCCAGTTCGACAACATGGATTTGATTCCTGCGCATATGTCCCTTGCGACACTAGACCGAGTGATGGGTAATCGCGGCGGTATGGGGTTGGTGCTTAAAAAGGCACTCGATTCTCTGGCTGATGAGTACGATTATGTCCTCATTGATTGCCCGCCTATACTGGGGGTGATGATGGTGAATGCATTGGCAGCGAGTCACCGTGTGTTGATCCCAGTACAAACAGAATTTTTGGCAATGAAAGGGTTAGAGCGTATGATGCGCACCCTGCAGATCATGCAGAAGTCGCGAACCTCTAATTTTAACTTAACGATCATACCGACCATGTATGACAAGCGAACTCGCGCATCGTTAGAAACATTGCAAGAGCTTAAAGTGCGTTATAGCGATCAGGTTTGGGCATCGGCGGTGCCCATCGACACCAAATTCCGCGATGCGAGCCTAAAACATATGCCCGCGTCGTTTTATGCAAAAAATTGCCGTGGCGTTTTTGCCTACAAGACACTGTTAACGTATTTGGAGCGACTGGAGCAGGATGAACAAGCATAATGCCCTATCCAGTGGTCAGGCGCTCGATGACTATTTTGAAGCCTTACTGGATGACTTAGACGAGACCCGTGCACCTCAGCAAGAGGCCGTTGCTGAAGATAGCGTGCGTCAGTCAGACAGCGAACCAAGTTGGCAGAAAACGGCGACGCCACTTGACCCAGATTATCAGCTTGAGCCTCAGCCTAAGCTTGCCCCTGATGAGACCGACGTTGAGCCGGTGGCATTTGCTGAACCAGAACGCGATCTCGCCGAGGTTGAGCGCTTGCTTGCGCAACTGAAAGTGGATGAAGAAGCCGAACTGGCGCAAGCCGAAGCGGAGGTTGAGCCTCAAGTAGAAACGGCGACTGAAACAGACACTCCTGATGTGGATACAGTGGTTGAGCCTGACCTTGAGGTTACCACTGAGACAGACATTGAGAGCGACACAGAGGTGACAACCGAGACGTTGCTGGATGAGCCTATCGTGGACACCGAGGTGACCGAAGAGGTAGCGGTTGAAACCGAGCAGGCACAGGCAATCGATCTTGATGCTGAAATGATGGTTGAGCCCCAGACCGATCTGGAGGCGGATATTGCCACTGATGCCGAGCTTGACACTGCAGTGGATCTTGACACCGAGGTAGATCTTGAAACCGAGGTGGAAGCCGAGCAAACAGTCGATGTCGAGTCAGCAGTGGAGCCAGAGACCCAAGCTGGAGAGGACCTGCCGCCAACCCAATGGGAAAATGTGGAAACCGCCTCTGAGTTTCAGGTGTTATTTTTTGAGAGTATGGGCGTGACCTATGCGGTGCCGCTCGCGGAGTTAGGCGGGATCCACCAATTGGGAGATTGCAATCACTTGATTGGTCGTCCTGACTGGTATCTGGGTTTGCAGACAGAAAAACACCAACAGCTTGATGTGGTCGATACCGCCCGTTGGGTGATGCCAGAAAAACTGGCAGATAATAGCCACAGAGATGACTATAATTACATAGTATTACTGGGTGATAGTAAGTGGGGACTGGCCTGTAATCGCTTATTGGGCACTCAGGCATTAAGTGGTAAAGCAATTCGCTGGCGCAAGCAAGCCGGAAAGCGGCCTTGGTTGGCGGGTATGGTCAAAGAAAAAATGTGTGCCCTGATCCATGTTCAAGCATTTATTGCTATGTTAAATCAGGGGATTGACGCCAAAGCGATGGCGTAATGATAAATTGCACAGCGCGTAAAGAGGAAAATCAATGTCTCAGGTAGCTGAAGTTCAAAAAGAAGGCGTCAATGACGAGGTATTGCAGTGGGTCACTTTTCAGCTCGAAGAAGAGACCTACGGCATCAACGTCATGCAGGTGCGAGAAGTGTTGCGCTACACCGAAATCGCTCCTGTTCCCGGCGCACCCGATTATGTGTTAGGGATTATCAACCTGCGTGGTAACGTGGTAACCGTCATTGACACTCGCTCTCGATTTGGTTTGATGCCAGGCGAAGTCACCGACAATACCCGTGTAATCGTGATTGAAGCGGAAACACAAGTGATCGGTATCATGGTCGACAGTGTGGCTGAGGTGGTGTACCTGAAAACCTCAGAAATTGACACCACACCAAGTGTCGGTACAGAAGAAAGCGCCAAATTTATCCAAGGCGTTAGCAACCGCAATGGCGACTTGCTAATCCTCGTTGATCTCAACAAACTGTTGACCGACGAAGAATGGAATGAAATGGCAATGCTGTAATGGTTGCGCTGTTATTGACTTGGTTACCTGTCGCAGTGACGGTGGTTTTTGCCATCGTCGCTTTGTGGCGTTTGCGGATTGAGCGACGCGCCAGAGAGCGACTTGAAAATAAGTTGCAGGCCATGGAAACCGTGTTGAAAAGTGCGCGTCAGCGCCACGACAGCCTTGCTAAACAGTTCAATGAGCTGCGTGCGGGCAGTATGGGCATGGGACAAAAACTGGCAGACATTGCTACAAATGTTGACGAGTTACTGGAAAAGCAGGTGGAACTTGAAATGCAAGATCCAGGCAGTCGCCTTTACAGTCGTGCTAGCAAGATGGTTGATCTCGGCGCCGATCTCGATGAGCTGATGCATGAGTGTGATTTGCCCAAGGCCGAGGCTGAGTTGCTACTTAGTCTACGCAAACGCCAAGCGGCAAATCAACAACGGTAGTTACACTTTAGTGTTGATGGGCTTAGGTCCTTGCCACCCGGGTGGGGTTTTTCCTTCTAATACCCAAGCATAAGCGATCAATTCTGCAACCACACGGTACAAACTGGGTGGAATCGCTTCGCCAACCTCTAGGCGTTCTAGCCATTTAAGCAAATTCTCATCTTTGTGGATCAAACAGCCTTGGTCGGACAGTGCCTCAATGAGGGCATCTGCCAATTCATTGACTGCCTTTGCTTTGACGCTGGGCGCCTGATAGCCGTCATACCCTAGCGCAATGGCTCGTTTTGTTTTCTTCATGATCACACCTTTATCGATAAGCCTGCACGACGTGTATCTTGCTCGGGCGGCTGGCTGTCATGGTGAGGGTTGATGGCGATGTCGAGCGGGATGTGTTGCGATGCCAAGCGCTCTTCTAGCCAAGGCAATGTTGCTTGTATTCGTCGTTTTAGCGCGTCCGTCGGCGCCGTTAGCAGTAAGCTTCCTCCTTTTCCCTCAAGGTTTACGTCTGCGCGGACATACTGCTTGCCCACAGGTAGATATAAACGTATCTGCCACTGTTGCTTCTCTGGCTTCGCCTTTTTTTCTGACTGACGCCGTTTAACATGTACCCGTACCGGAGGCTTCTCTGGTTCGGCAAATGGGAACACCCATTGCCACTCGCCACTCCGTGCAGACTCTGAGACGCGCTGTTCGGCCATCAGACGTAATACGCCGATTAAGGGACCCGCGTCTTCGTTACGATTTAGCCATTGGCGCAATAGGGTTGTTAATGGTTTGTCAGCAGGGCGATGCGTCAGCCATTGCATCAGTGTCTCAGGATCGAGAGGCTGGTGGCTTTTGCTACCGGGGAGTGTCCACAGCGCCAGTAGCGACTGCATCATGGCTTGAGTGGCAGGGGGCTGATTCTTTATCGCATTCAATACCGCAGGGAAGAGATGAAGTTGTGCCAGTGTGTCAGATAGCGGTGTCGAGCTGCCCGGCGTTAACAGGGTAAAGTGGGCATTAGCAAGTAAAGCGGCATCAATATTTTGGGCAAGTGCCGGTGCCGATATTGGTGGTTTAAATACCAATTGTTGAGGGGGCGTTGTTCCGATCTTCATGGTTTCTCACAATTATTTACGCGAGTCACACTTTGCAACCCTGTGGTAACTAACAGTCATTTTGACCAATGTGGTACTATGCGTCCAATTTTGTAACACAAAGCAGGATGCAACATTTGTCATGTTGGAAGTGAAACAGCTTTGCTGTGTTCGTGATGACCGAGTGTTGTTTGATGCGCTGACATTCTCTCTTTCTCCCGGCGACCTTGTACAAATTGAAGGCCCAAATGGGGCGGGTAAAACCACCTTGTTGCGGATTATCGCGGGGCTGGGGCTCGCAGATAGTGGAGAAGTCTGTTGGCAGCAACAGACGATTACCCAGCAAAGAGATGAATTTTATCGTCACTTACTGTTCTTAGGGCACACCACAGGGGTTAAGCGCGAACTCACCGCGTTCGAAAACCTTTCGTATTACATGAAAATGCATGGTCGAGACGACCAAGCGGCTATTTGGCAAGCGTTGGCCAAAGTCGGTTTAGCGGGACGAGAAGATATTCCAGCCGCACAGTTGTCTGCGGGACAAAATCGCCGTATCGCGCTCGCGCGTCTTTGGTTGAGCAGCCACCGTAAACTGTGGGTGCTTGATGAGCCGCTAACCGCGATCGATAAGCAAGGTGTGCAGGTGCTCGAGTCGGTATTTGAACGTCATGTCGAGCAAGGCGGGATGGTGCTTTTTACCACTCACCAAGATATGTTTGTCGGCCACCCTTTACTGCAACGTATCCGTCTGGGGGCCCAATGATCAATGCGATGTGGCTGATTATCCGCCGAGAATTGAAAGTGGCCTTCCGGCAACCATCGGACAGCCTAAATCCGCTCTGGTTTTTTATCATAGTGATCACCCTTTTCCCACTTGGCGTGGGGCCAGGTGCAAATTTGTTACAGGAGATTGCGCCGGGAGTGATTTGGGTTGCGGCGCTGCTGTCAGCCTTGCTATCTCTAGAGCGTCTTTTTCGTGATGACTATCTGGATGGCTCGCTTGAGCAAATGATGCTGATGCCTGTGCCGTTGCCTCTGGTGGTGATGGCAAAGGTCATCGCACACTGGTTACTAACGGGGCTACCGCTGTTGGTAGTCAGTCCGCTATTGGCGTTATTGCTATCTTTGGACTGGAACAGTTACCAAGCTGTCGTGATGACTCTGTTGTTAGGGACCCCAACCCTGAGTTTTGTTGGGGCGATAGGTGTAGCGTTAACGGTTGGATTACGTAAAGGCGGCGTGCTGTTGAGCCTATTGATCCTACCTTTGTACATTCCAGTACTGATTTTCGCGACATCAGCCATCGATATGGCAAGTTTTGGCGCCAACATTAGTGGGCAGTTGGCTATTCTCGGTGCTTTGCTCGCGGGATCCGTGACCCTAGCACCCTTTGCTATCGCCGCAGCATTGCGTGTGAGCGTGAATTAATAATTAATCAGGAAGTAGAGCAATTGTCATGTGGAAGTGGCTTCACCCTTACGCAAAACCGGAAAATAGTTATCGTTTATGTGGGAAACTCATCCCATGGTTTGCGGTGCTCGCCGGGCTGAGCTTAGTCATTGGTTGTATTTGGGGCTTGGCGTTCGCGCCTGCTGATTACCAACAAGGCGATAGTTTTCGCATCATTTATATTCACGTGCCCGCGGCCATTTGGTCAATGGGCGCCTATCTGTCGATGGCCATTGCAGCCTTTATTGGGCGAGTCTGGCAACTCAAAATGGCAGACTGGGCGGTGGGCGCGATTGCCCCTGTTGGTGCTGTCTTTACCTTTATCGCCTTGATCACTGGCGCGATTTGGGGCAAGCCCATGTGGGGAGCTTGGTGGGTATGGGATGCGAGGCTCACCTCAGAATTGATCCTGCTTTTCCTCTACATCGGTGTCATGGCGCTGTATAACGCGTTCGATGATGCGCGAATGGCGGCCCAAGCGGCGGGAATATTGGCGATGGTGGGGGTGATTAACCTGCCGATCATTCATTTCTCTGTCGAGTGGTGGAACACCTTGCATCAGGGCGCCACGATTACCAAATTTGCCCGCCCGTCAATTGATCCAGACATGCTCTGGCCATTACTGGTTTGCTTGGTTGGGTTTGCTAGCTTTTTTGCCACGTTGACCTTAATGGGGCTGCGTAATCAGATCGTGTTGCGTGAGTCGCACCGCCCTTGGGTGCGAGCCTTGGTGGAGGACAAATAATGCATTTTGATAGCATGAGTGCTTTTTTGGCGATGGGAGGTTATGCCGGTTACGTGTGGAGTGCGTTTGGCATCACCGCATTGGCATTAATTGCACTGGTTATTGGTTACCATCGTACCCATAAGAAACGGCTTGAAGCCGTCAAAAAACAAATGGCGCGAGAAAAACGCATTAAAGATGCCCAAGCACTGGAGAACACCTTATGACCCCTCGTCGTAAAAAAAGGCTTTGGATCACGCTTGCCTTATTGGTGGGTGTATCAACCACAATGGGGTTAGTGCTTTATGCACTGAACCAAAATATGGACTTGTTCTATACGCCAACCGAAATTGTTCAAGGTAAGCCGGATGGCAGTAAACCTCAGGTTGGGCAACGGCTTCGCATTGGCGGCATGGTCGTAGAAGGATCGGTCAAACGCGATCAAGAGTCGCTGCAAATTCAATTTGATGTCGCTGATGTTGGCCCTGCTGTTACCGTTACGTACGAGGGTATCTTGCCGGATTTGTTCCGCGAAGGGCAGGGGATTGTCGCGCAAGGTGTGCTGGTTGATTCGCGTACGGTGAAAGCCAGTGAAGTGCTGGCGAAGCATGATGAAGAATACATGCCACCAGAGATTGCTGAAGCGATGCAAAAAAGCCATCAACCGCTCGAATACACTGACCAACAAAAGCAAGGTAGTCAATTATGATTGTTGAGCTGGGGCATTTTGCGCTGATCCTCGCCTTGGGATTAGCGCTGTTATTGAGTTTTTATCCCCTTTATGGGGCCAGCCAAGGCCATGAAGGTATGATGAAAATGGCACGGCCTTTATCGGTCGCCATGTTCGCCATGTTGCTCTTTTCATTCATCGCATTAAGTTGGGCGTTTTATACCAATGATTTCACCGTTGCCTATGTGGCAAGCAACTCCAACAGTGCATTACCCTGGTACTATCGGCTGACCGCTGTTTGGGGCGCCCATGAAGGCTCTTTGTTACTTTGGGTGTTAATTCAAGCCTTGTGGACCGTCGCGGTAGCGGTGTTTAGTCGCGGGATGCCACTGTCTTCCATTGCGCGTGTACTCGCAGTGATGGGGATGATCTCGGTCGGCTTTTTGCTGTTTATTATTTTGACCTCAAACCCTTTCGATCGCACCTTGCCTTACTTTCCTGTTGATGGGCGCGATTTGAATCCGCTTCTGCAAGATCCCGGCTTAATTGTTCATCCCCCAATCCTCTACATGGGCTATGTAGGCTTTTCGGTGGCATTTGCCTTTGCGATTGGGTCTTTAATTGCTGGCCGGTTAGATACGGCCTGGGCGCGCTGGTCGCGCCCTTGGACAACGGCGGCCTGGTTGTTCTTAACCCTGGGGATTGCGTTGGGCTCTTGGTGGGCTTACTACGAACTTGGCTGGGGCGGCTGGTGGTTCTGGGATCCGGTAGAGAACGCGTCGTTTATGCCTTGGCTTGCGGGAACGGCATTAATGCACTCCCTAGCGGTGACGGAAAAGCGTGGCACCTTTAAAGCGTGGACCGTTTTACTCGCCATCGCAGCGTTCTCATTGAGCTTACTGGGCACCTTCTTGGTGCGCTCTGGCGTGCTTGTGTCTGTTCACTCGTTCGCGTCAGACCCTGCGCGCGGGCTATTCATTTTAGGCTTTTTGGTTGTCGTTATTGGCGGGTCTTTACTGCTTTATGCCTTACGGGCATCGGAAGTGCGGGTACGAACGAAAGTGTCGCTCATCTCACGTGAAAATGCGCTACTCGTCAATAACACCCTGTTGATGACTGGGTTAGTGGTTGTCTTGATTGGTACCTTGTTACCCTTGGTACACAAGCAACTCGGATTAGGGTCGGTCTCGATTGGTGAGCCCTTCTTCAATTTTCTATTCGCATGGTTGATGTTGCCTTTTGCCTTCTTCCTTGGCATCGGGCCTCTGATCCGCTGGAAGCGAGACAAGCTGAGTACCCTCGCTAAACCGATGTGGATAAGCGGTCTGGTCTCGGTTGTATTTGGGGTGGCGACCATTGCCCTCCTTGCAGACAGCTTTAAAGCGATGGCGGCAATGGGCATTACTATGGCCGCGTGGATCACCCTTCTTCACGGCTATGAGCTTTATATTCGTGCGACCCACCGACATGCCTTTATGGTTGGGATCCGTAAGCTTGGCCGTAGTCACTGGGCGATGGTCCTCGGCCATATTGGTCTTGCTATCACCATCATTGGGGTCGCAATGGTCGAAAATTACGATATCGAACGTGATGTGAAGATGGCGCCGGGGAGCAGTGTCACGTTAGAAGGTTATACCTTTAACTTCACCGATTTGTCTCACAAAGACGGCCCTAACTACGATGGCTTTGTCGCGTCGTTCGATGTCTATCGCGGCGAGCGTTTTATTAATCACCTTGAAGCGGAGAAGCGTTTTTATCGTGTTCAGCGTTCAATGATGACCGAAGCCACCATCGATCGCGGCTTAACGCGCGATCTCTACATTGCCATGGGGGAAGAACTTCCTGATGGCTCTTGGGCGATGCGTCTTTACTACAAGCCCTTTGTGCGTTGGATTTGGTTTGGCGCCATTGTCATGGCGGTGGGTGGCGCTTTGGCGATCAGTGATAAACGCTATCGCTTCCGTCGCCAGACCAAATCGACTCACGTGAAGGAGGCGCGGGCATGAGAAAAGGGTTGCTGTTTTTACCGCTGGTGATCTTTGCCGCCTTGGCGTTCTTTTTTGTTTCGCAATTGGAAAAGAATGCCCAAGGAGACGATCCCACCAAACTGGAGTCGGTGTTGGTCGGACAGCCTGTGCCTGAGTTTCGTCTTGAAGATCTGAAAACGCCAGACAAAGCGTACGATCAGGCCATTTTTAGTGGCGAGCCTTTACTGCTGAATGTGTGGGCAACCTGGTGCCCGACTTGTTACGCTGAGCACCAATTCTTGAACAAATTGGCGGCGCAAGGCGTGAAGATCATCGGCCTTAATTACAAAGATGATCGTGCGAAGGCAGTAAAATGGTTAGATAACCTCGGTAATCCCTATCAGATCAGCTTGTATGACGGCGATGGGATGTTAGGGCTTGATCTGGGAGTGTACGGTGCGCCTGAAACCTTCCTCATTGATGCCAATGGCATCATCCAATATCGTCATGTCGGTGACGTGAATGCTTCCAATTGGGCGCAGACCTTAGGTCCGATGTATCAGTCACTCAAGGAGGAGGTGCAGTGAAACGATTCGCCTTACTGTGCGTGCTATGGATGAGTGCGGCATTTGCATTGGCCAATGCTATTGATGTCTATGAATTTGATTCGCCAGAGCAAGAAGCACGTTTCAGAGCCCTGACCCATGAGTTGCGTTGTCCTAAGTGTCAAAACAATAGTATCGCTGACTCCAATGCAGAGCTAGCGCAAGATCTGCGTCAAAAGGTACATCAAATGCTTCAGCAAGGGCGCAGTGATGAAGAGATCTTAAGCTTTATGGTGGCACGCTACGGTAACTTCGTGAGGTACAACCCACCGCTGACGGCATCCACCTTGATCTTATGGTTGGCACCTGCACTGGTATTGGTGTCGGGTATCGGTGTGGTGATTGTGCGCAGCCGTCGCCATAAACAGACCGAAAAGACCTCGCTGAGTGAGGATGAACAGCAACGCTTGCAGGATTTGTTAGCGTCGTCAGATGATTCAGAACAGGCAGATAATAATCATAACAAGGAGCCCAAATGATGGAGTTTTGGAGTGCCACCTTGGTGCTGTTTATTCTTGGTGCAGTGATGTTTCTGTGGCCGCTATGGCAAAAAAAAGACCATGATCATCAAGCAAGTCGAGATGCTCTGAACAAAGCCTTTTATTTTGATCGCGTGAACGAAATTAAGGCGGAGAGTGCGGAAGGCTTGATTGAGAACGAGCAAGATCTCACTCAGGATTTACAGCAATCGTTACTGGACGATATTCCAGAAAAGGAAAAAGCACGACAAGCGCGCCATTTGCGCTTATCGCCCATGCAGTGGATTCCTGGATTGATTGTGTTGGCGGTGGTGAGTTTTGGCTTATATGGCGTCAAAGGCAGTGCTAACCAAGTGGCTGATTGGCAGGCCACTGCGGAAAACTTACCAGCGCTTTCTAAGAAGCTTTTAAATAATGATCAGCCCATGTCACAGCAGGAGATGCAAGATCTGACCTTAGCGCTTCGTACCCGTTTGCAGTATGAGCCAGATGACAGTACCGGTTGGTTGCTATTAGGCCGTATTGGCCTTGCTAATCGCGACAGGGAGACGGCCAAAGGGGCGATGGAAAAAGCCTACGCGTTATCACCCTCTCGTCCCGAAATTCAGATAGGGTTGGCGCAAGCCTTATTGTTTGCTGGATCGGAAGTCGACAGTGGCCGTGCAGAAACCTTGCTGAGATCGGTAGTGAGTGACGACCCGTTTAACTTGCAAGCCATGTCGTTACTGGCCTATCAAGCGTTTGAGCAAAGCCGATTTAATGACGCGATTGCGACGTGGAAAGCGATGAAAACCTTGATTGGTCCTGATGACCCACGTAACGAAACACTGGATCAATCGATCGCGCGCGCTCAGTTGGCTCTTAACGCCGAGCAAGGAGCGGCGGTAGAGGTGAAGGTGAGCCTTAGCGAGGATGTCACCCTCCCTGACAATGGGGTACTTATCGTGTCTGCCCATGAGTCGGCGCAAGCGGCTATGCCGTTGGCGGCAAAGCGCTTACCGCTTTCTAAGTTTCCGGTAACCGTTCGCTTGTCTGATACCGACAGCTTAAATCCCAATCGTGCGCTATCTTCTCCAGAGACGTTAGTGATCAAGGCGCGCATTGACGCGGATGGCAATGTTGCTACTAAAAACGGTGATTGGGTAGGAAGCAGTCAGCCGGTTAAAATCGGTCAAGCAGCAAGCGTGACAATCGACAAACAGCAATAATCACGACAAAATAGACTTCTTTGCGTAAAAGGCTGGGCTTGCCCAGCCTTACTATTAGGGAAATGAATTTGATGTGGAAACGTCTTTGTTTGATAGCGGTCGTGCTCGGTTTGCTATCTGGGTGTGCCTCTCGGCCCGAAGGTGCTGAGCCCCATCCTGAAGACCCGTTAGAAGGGTTTAACCGTGCGATGTGGACTGTCAACTATGACTACTTAGACCCTTACGTTGCACGGCCTGTTTCTATCGCCTACGTCGATTATGTTCCCAGTCCAATGCGGACCGGTATTTCGAACTTTTTAGGCAACCTTGAAGAGCCTGCGAGCTTTTTAAACAGCTTATTGATGCTGGAAGGGGAGAAAGCTGTCACTCACTTCAACCGTTTCTGGATCAATACCTTGTTTGGGCTCGGTGGCATTATTGATATTGCCTCGGATGCGGATATTCAGAAATACGATCAGCGCGAATTTGGTGACGCGATGGGGCATTATGATGTTGGCCACGGTGCCTATTTGATGCTACCAGGGTATGGGCCAACGTCTGTGCGCGAAGGCGCAGGGGAGTTTGTCGACGGTTTGTATCCGCCACTTGCCTTGCTGACTTTGCCGCAATCGGTACTGAAGTGGATGTTCGAGGGGATGGAGTCACGAGCTGCACTCGTCTCACAGGAATCGCAGTTGGATAACTCGCCAGACCCTTACGCTTTCGCGCGAGAAGCCTATTTGCAAAACCGTTTGTATCGCGCGAAAGGCGATGAGGCGCTCAAAGAACAACCTGCGCTCAACGATGAGTTCTTGGATGACTTTATCGATGACATTGACGCCGCGCCGTAAATCTTCATAAGCCGCTTTCGCGAAAAGGGATAAAAAAACACCACGGCCAAAACCGTGGTGTTTGTGTTTCGTCAAATCAAAGTATTAGAAACGGTAGCTAGCTTGCACACCCAGCAGCCACACGTTACCTGTGGTTTCACCTTCAAAATTGCCGCCAAACACAGATCCTGATTGATCGGACGCAATTCCATCACGAGGCTCCGTCACGGGAGCATCTTTGGCAAAAACATAAGTAAAGGCTGTATCTAAAGTCAGTTGTGACGTCACGTCATAGCCAGCACCCACACTCACCCAAGTCCGGTCGGTTTCAGGGATGGTTAGGGTACGGTTTTTATCGCTCACTGCCGAGGTATCGTAGGCAATGCCTGAACGTAGCGTTAGTTTTTGATCCCACTGGTAGGTAGTCCCCACGGCAAAGCGATAGTTGTCTTCCCAGTTCTCTACTTTCACCATCTTTGGATCGCTAGACAGCGAGGGGATATTGGCCTCGAGCTTGTCAAAGCTGCTCCAGTCGGTCCAGTTAAGGCTGGTATGCACCGCCCACTTTTCCGACAATTGATGCAGGGAAGATAATTCTGCAGTCGCTGGCAGAGTCAGATCCATGCTGCCAGAAAAATGACGGTTTGGATTGGCTGAGTCATAGCTCAATCCTTCAGCATGGCCTTCAAGTGTTAGCTCGACTTCAGAACGATAGTTAAAACCGATGCGGTTATTGTCGTTGATGTCATAAGCAACACCGAGTTGCCATCCCCATGCGCGGTCATCCCCTTCCATATATTTGAGGGTCGTCCCTTTCGGGTAAGGGCCGTATTGCGCGCTGCTTTTCGCTCCAATACTGCCTTCACCCAACACATAGCGAAGGCCGGCGCCGACGCGCAATTGCTCGGTGGCTTTCCACGCAAGGTTTGGGTTGATTTCAAACGTAGTGACGGCCGCTTCATTACCAAACTGGGTACCGGTAAAGTCATTGCCCAGATCGGTTTCCATGCCAAAGTTGGTGGCGAGAGCTAGGCCGGCGGTAAAGCGGTCATTGATCGGATGCGAAAAGTAAAAGTTAGGAATAACCGCATCATGAGCGACGTCACTGGCAGATGTCTTACCGTAAGTCGCATTATCACCTTCAATATCGACATTTGGGTTGACGTAAATGCCGCCGGCAGAAACTTGGGTGTCTGCTAGATAGCTCAACAAGGCTGGGTTACGAAACTGGGCGCTGGCGTTATCGGCCATTGCGGCTTCACCGGCAAATGCGCGGCCTAGGCCCGTTGCGGAGTTTTCGGCTAATTGAAAACCTGCACTGTACGCGGAGGTTGAAAGAGAGCCCAATGCCGCAGCGACGGCGAGATAAACGATCTTATTATTTTTCATCGGCTTACTTGTTCGCTATAAAAAGGGATGCTCAGCCTAAACTCTCTTGAGGTTAAATCAATTTTCCTGTCGTATATGGTGAGTAAAACAGAATAAAAATCTATTTTTAATTTTTAAGCTAGTTTTTGTTACTAATTTTAGTGGTTGGTTAGTTAGCGATGATCAGTATTTCAGCGTACATGTGTGTACACGCGTGTTCGCTAAAAAGGGACGGGCCGACCGCTATCAACGAGTGGAGCATGAAAGAAAAGCGGCGAGTATGATCGCCGCGTATTTTTTTATATCGCTTGTGGGTGCAAATGGCTTTGCAGTTGCTGGGCAAGCGGTGACAATGTCTCGTTCGCTTCACCGACGACAATGACGCTCGCATCATGAGCCGGCAGGCTTACTGACATCATATTACCATCACGCTGCTGAGCAGGAGATTGACTGGACATGGGAACCACAAAAACCGTATAGGCCTGCCCATCAGCTTCCATCACCATATGCAGCGCATGTTGGTCACCAAAACTGCAATGGTTGATATAGGTGACTTGGCCGGGGAGCTGGGTGAAGGCTTTGCCGAAAGGACGTAACTTAGCGTTAACCTGTTGAATGCTGGCATTTTCATTAACACCCTCGATAAAGGCATGTTCATGATAGTAGTGTGCCAAGGCAACACGGTTGATATCCACGCTACCCAATCCCCAGTTAAATTGCCCCAAAGCTATCCCAAATACAAACGCAATCGATGCGGCGATCGCCAGATGCCAGCGAGGTCGCTTCGTCTGAGCAGCGACATGGGATGTTTGTGCAAATACGATTTTATCCGCCAAATCCTCAGGCACATCGACCCGCAAAGCTTGGTCGATTTTACTGTCGAGATCGGCAATATCGTCGGCATACTGTTGATGGCTTGCTGACGCTGACTTATGTGCTTGGACATCTGGATCTGTGGTATGTGGATCAGCCAGAAGACGGCGACGGAATTCAAGATCGTCCATAGTGTTTGCCTCCCGGGTTGGCGTTGGTATCGAGTGCTTCTTTGAGTTGCGCTCTTGCTCGGAATAAACGTGTCATCACCGTGTTTTTATTTAAATCAAGGATCTGAGCGATTTCATCGCCACTAAACCCCGCGATCACTTGCAGCACTAGCGGCTCTCGGTACTCAGGGGCGAGGGCGGCGATTTGACGGTGTAACCAGCGCTGCTCCATCGAGGCTTCTTCACTTGGGCGAGTATTATCGACCAACTCTCCCTCTTCGACCTCGACGGTATCGAACTGTTTACGTTCGAAACGTCGCGCATTTTCTCGGCGTAAAATAGTAATAAGCCAGGCTTTTGCGGCTTTATCATCGTGCAAACTGTCCAGTGCTCGCCATGCGCGCAAACAGGTTTCTTGCACTAAGTCTTCCGCGATATGCGGGTCTTTCGCTAGCCAGAAAGCATAGCGATAGAGGTCACGGTGCCAAGCGCGCACCAGTGCCTCATAACGGGCTTGTCGGTTCATACCTGACTCGACCTTATAAGGTGACGATTAATTTCATACTGACCGTGAAAAGTGTCATTAAATTTCATCTTTTCACGAAAAGCGGCGTAACTTTGATCTGTTTCAATATAGCGTACTCACAAGTCGGTAAAGTGAACCCTGTCGTTATCGGCCATGTGTCGACACTCGTGAGGTTGAGTGAACGGCGTTTCCTTTTTGAATGATATGACTTTCTGTTCGGATCTGGGTGCGGGGAAAAGCACTGCACACTTCCCAGATTATCGTTTTGCTTTCCAATCTTTTTGGGGCTCACGCTAGCGTGTAGCCCCTTTTTTTATTGCGTATTTTCTTTTCAATCCTCTGAAAATAAATCACTGTGATCAGCCTAGGCGCTGAATTGTGCGCCTGTTGGCAATCTTACCAATCAATTAAAACGGATGTTTTAAGCTGGTAACATTTTAGTTACACTCGTGGTCAGACCTGTAGAACATCCTAAGGAGCAGTGATGACGTCTCAGCAACACCTTAAAACCAGCAAGGGCGATCGTATCGCCATTGTGTCTGGGCTGCGCACGCCATTTGCCCGCCAGTCAACCGCCTACACAGATGTCCCCGCGGTTGACCTCGGAAAAATGGTGGTTCAAGAAATGCTCAATCGCAGTGCGATTTCGCCGAAAGACATCGATCAAGTCGTGTTTGGTCAAGTGGTACAAATGCCGGAAGCCCCAAACATTGCCCGTGAAATTGTATTGGGGACAGGTATGGACATCCATACTGACGCCTACAGTGTCACACGTGCTTGTGCGACCAGTTTTCAAGCGGTGGTAAATGTTGCTGAGAGCATGATCGCGGGCAATATCGAAGTGGGTATTGCTGGGGGCGCGGACTCGTCGTCCGTACTGCCCATTGGTGTGAGCAAGAAGTTAGCACGCACTCTTTTGGACTTGAGTAAAGCCAAAACAATGAGCAAGCGTTTGAAGCTGCTCAGTAAGCTTTCGGTGAAAGATCTGGCACCTGTCCCACCTGCGGTAGCGGAATATTCAACCGGCCTAAGCATGGGGCAAACCGCAGAGCAAATGGCAAAGTCACATCAAATTAGCCGCCAAGAACAAGATGCTTTAGCGCTACGATCGCACCAACTGGCGAGCAAAGCGTGGGACGAAGGCTTGCTCAGTGATGAGGTGATGACGGCGTATCCTGAGCCTTACAAAGCGTGGATTGCACAAGATAACAACTTACGCCCGCAATCCACTCTTGAGGATTACGCGAAACTGCGTCCGGCTTTTGACCGCAAGCATGGCTCGGTCACCGCGGCAAACAGTACGCCGCTCACTGATGGTGCCGCTGCGGTATTGATGATGCCAGAAAGTCGTGCCAAAGCACTGGGACTCGAGGTATTGGGCTATATCCGCTCGTATGCATTCTCTGCCATTGGGGTACAAAAAGACATGCTGATGGGACCGTCTTACGCGACGCCGCTTGCGCTCGATCGTGCCGGTATTTCACTGTCCGATTTAACCTTGATCGATATGCACGAGGCCTTTGCGGCACAAACCCTCTCGAATGTAAAAATGTTTGCATCCGAGACGTTTGCACGTGAGCACCTTAATCGTGACCGCGCGATTGGCGAAATTGATATGGATAAATTTAACGTCTTGGGGGGCTCGATTGCATACGGTCACCCATTTGCGGCAACCGGTGCCCGTATGATCACCCAAACACTGCGTGAACTGAAACGTCGTGGCGGCGGACTGGCCCTTAACACCGCATGTGCCGCAGGTGGCCTTGGCGCAGCAATGATTTTGGAGGCGGAATAATGACAGTCGAAAACCATCAAGCCTTTACGTTACATATCGCTGACAACCAAGTCGCTTGGCTAAAAGTGGATGTTCCCGGAGAAAGCATGAATACCCTACAGGCAAGCTTTGTCGAAGGAGTCTCCGAGGTACTGGATCAACTGGAAAACAACACTAATATCAAGGGGCTTGTGATCCATTCTGGCAAGCCAGATAACTTTATTGCCGGTGCGGATGTGCGCATGCTCGATGCGTGTGAAACAGCTGAACAAGCCGCAGAGATTGCCGCACAAGGACAAACGTTATTTGCACGTATCGAAAAGCTACCCTTCCATGTTGTGGCTGCAATCCACGGTCCATGTTTAGGGGGCGGATTGGAGCTCGCGTTGGCGTGTCATAGCCGCGTCGCGACAGATTGGGACAAAACCCGACTCGGGCTACCAGAAGTGCAACTGGGGTTATTACCCGGCTCGGGCGGTACGCAGCGACTGCCACGTCTTATTGGCGTGCCAAATGCGCTGGATATGATCCTAACCGGCAAACAACTGCGAGCGAAAAAAGCGAAAAAGCTCGGCGTGATTGATGACTGTGTTCCACATACCGTATTGCTGGATGTGGCAGAAGCCTTGGCGCAAAAATCAAAGCCCAAGCGCCCGCGTAGCTGGCAAAGCTGGATGCTCAGTGGTAATGCGGTTGGCCGTAACTTTGTCTTTGACCAAGCAGGAAAGAAAACCCGTGCTAAAACACGGGGTAACTATCCTGCTGCGGATGCGATTCTTGCGGTGGTGAAAAAGGGGTTAGATAAAGGCATTCAAGCGGGTCTTGAAGAGGAAGCGCGCCGTTTTGGTGAACTGGTGATGACCAGCGAATCCAAAGCGTTGCGCAGCATTTTCTTTGCGACCACGGCGATGAAAAAAGAAAACGGTGCAGATGCTGAGCCTGGCGAGATTAAACGGATTGGCGTCTTAGGTGGCGGCTTGATGGGCGCCGGGATTGCCCATGTGTCGGTCGCAAAAGCCGGCTATCCTGTCCGAGTGAAGGATGTCAGTGAAGACGGCATCTTAAATGCGCTGCGCTACAGCTACAATTTGCTCAACAAAAAGCGCAAGCGTAAGCAGATCAGTAAAGCGGAACTGCAAGCGACCATGATGCAACTGTCTGGTGATACGCAAGCGACCACCTTATCGAATGCAGATGTGGTGATTGAAGCGGTGTTTGAAGATTTATCACTCAAGCATCGTATGGTCGAGGAAATGGAGTCAATCACAGGAAACGAGGCAATTTTTGCCACCAATACCTCGTCATTGCCTATTCACCAAATAGCTCAAGGCAGCCAGCGCCCGGAGAACATTGTGGGCTTGCATTACTTTAGCCCGGTAGAAAAAATGCCGTTGGTGGAAGTCATCCCGCATACAGGTACCAGTGAGAAGACCATTTCGACGGTGGTAAAACTGGCTCGTCAACAAGGTAAAACGCCTATCGTGGTTGGTGACAGTGCGGGCTTTTATGTCAATCGTATTCTAGCGCCCTATATGAACGAAGCGGCGCGAGTGTTATTGGCTGGCGAAAGCATTGAGCATATCGACAATGCTTTACTCGACTTTGGTTTCCCAGTCGGCCCGATCACCTTGTTAGATGAAGTCGGGATCGATATCGGTGCTAAGATTGCGCCCATTTTGACCCAAGAGCTGGGTGAGCGTTTTGAAGCGCCAGATGTGTTTGATGTGTTGCTGAACGACGACCGAAAAGGGCGTAAAACAGGCAAAGGATTTTACTTATACGATACGGGCAAAAAAGGCAGCAAGGGCAAACAGGCCGATAAAAAAGTGTACAGCCTGCTCAATATCAAGCTGAGTCCAACTCTCTCCGGCCATGACATCGCACAGCGATGTGCGCTGATGATGCTCAATGAAGCGGCGCGTTGTTTGGATGAAGGGGGGATTCGCTCTGCCCGTGATGGTGATATCGGTGCGATTTTCGGCATTGGGTTCCCTCCTTTCCTAGGTGGCCCCTTCCGCTATATGGACCAAGTGGGAGTAGAGCGCATTGTGAGCTTGCTGCAATCGCATCAAGACCGTTATGGGGATCGTTTCGCACCGTGCGAGCGTTTGGTGATGATGGCAAAAGAAGGGCAACAGTTTTATCCCTAAGCTCGGCGTGCCACCTAAACCAAAAGGGCAGCGTCACGCTGCCCTTTTTTATCGTGGTCGTTTGTCAGGCCACTGTGGTTTTGCAGTGACGCGCTTATTCTTCGCTGCGGCCACAAATGGCCCGAAATGCGTCAATATCGCGAATAGGGTGCGCACCGTCTAATTCGGCATGTTCACGGTGCTCGCTGCCGCAGCTATGCATAACAAGCCTATCTGCGGTTCGAGGTTTGAGACGGTTAACTACAAAACGCACCATGTCGGCACGGGTTAGCGACTCCATGGCCTCGGCCACCTGTTCGCGGCGTTCGTAGTGATAGTCTTTATTGCCGATACTGATCCAATAGCGCTGCGCGCGAGCACGTAGGTTATTATCTGGCTCGCGAATTTGCGCTAATAGGCTTTGCTTACTGCTTTGCCAGCGTGCTTCGCTCATTTCAAGCAAGATCATAAATAGCGCATTGAGGAAGTCATCCACAGCGGCCATCAGTTGGTTAGGGCCTGCCATTGGCGATTGGACGTAAAAGATCAGCCCTGGGTGGCGATTTAACGGTAAATTGCCAGCGCCTACCATATATCCCAATTGTTGGCGCGTGCGCAACTCGTTAAAAAAGGTGGCCGACATTAAATGGTTGGCTAGCGTGTAGGTGGCGACTGCTTTGGCGGAGGTGTCTGGACTTTGGTAGTACACCAACAACGCCGACTCCGCATGATCGAGTGCTAGCTCGTAGCTCACGGTGCCACAGTCATCTAATAAGGTCAGCGGCCGGACCGATTCTTGATAGGTTTGATCGTCTACCCGCAGCGCATCTTTAACGGTTTCGGCCAAGGCCTTCGCTTGGTGACGGTGCCAGTTGCCATAGACAAACATATCCACATGCAGCGTGGCGAACATGGCCTCAACGAACACGGGTAAATCGGCGAGCGTGACGGTGTCGAGCGCGTCGAGCAAGGCTTGATAGGGTGGGTTATTGGGCTGCAATATCCCCGTCATGCTGTTATAGAGCTGACTTAATGGCTTATTTTTGGCCCCGTTTTCCCAATTACGCTTAAGTTGGCTTTTGATCACTTCAAAGCGTTCGGGCTTAAAGTTTCGCCGTGAAAAGGTGTCGAGGATCAAGGCCAACAGCAGCGGTTGTTTATCATTAAAGCCACTGATGTTTAATGTCACGCCACCTTGATGGGCATATAAGTTGTAATTAATGCCTGCAATTTCTGCTTGGTAGGCATGTTCGTTCAGCGCTTCAAGTAGCATTTCGACGCTCAAGCGCGTCATGACAATGTTTTTGACGCTGGCGACGGCATGCGGACTGTCAATAGCAATGTAGACATGCCCTTTGGGCACCCGAAAGTGAGGCTCTTGACCATGCCAGAGCCGGAACCCTGGCAGCTCTTCTATCAATATCGGCGTATCGCTCGCATCATCTTCAAGCGGTAAGGGGCGCAGCGCATCGGCAATGTAGGGATTTGGATCGGGTAAGGTCAGCGCAGGAGAAATATAGGTGGTGCGCCATTTCTCACACTGCTTTTCGCTAAAGTGCTTCACCGCATAGGGCGTGTCATACCATTTGGCTTGTTTGTCGTATTTAAAGCCTTTGGCAACCAAGGTCACTCTGAGGTTATCGACCGTCATTTGCTGCAGCATGGCTTGGATTTGGGCGTGGTCAAACCCGGCCATCATGTAATCCCCGTACACCACCTCAATCGGGTCATAATGCTGCATATTCATCACCAGCTGACTCACTGTATCAATCGGGCGCAGCGGCTCTTGATAGTAAAACGCGAGCTCTTGGACTTGGCGTTTTTCTTGGTAACGCCACGCTTCCACACCGTATTGGCGGATAAGCTGAATGGCTTGAAATACGTAGGTGATAATGTCGTCGAGCTTGCTCAGGCCCAGTTCGGTGAGTGCAAGGCTTAAGGTAAACTCACGGAAATCTTTGCCACTGATGCCGCCGCCTGCGGAGAGGGTATTGATGTAGCCTTTGCTTTTGAGCAGAGACATTAAGCTACCGGGACCTTCGTAGCCGAGCAGGTGCGCGATGTAAGACAGAGGTTTTGTTCGGTATTGATATTCGCTTTCGGGCAGTGAGAACGCGAGGGTTAACTTGCGTACCTCTTTAAGTGGTTCCACGGTGACCCACTGGCGCCGCTGTGCGGCACTGAACAGTGGTTCATGGATGCGCAGAGGCGAATAGTCGTGATTGATAATGGCACTAAAATACTGTTGTGCCATCGCTTCTAGCTCATCAAGCGATTGCGGGCCCGTGACGGCTAACGTCATCAGGTTAGCGCTGTAATTGGCGTGATAAAACGCAATCAGATCGTCCCGCACCGACTGACCCGCTCTATCTGCCAAGGTCTCCAAGCTTCCGACTGAAAATTTTGCGAAAGAGTGAGCGGGGTTAATGGTTTCCTTATGGACTTGATAGATTCGTCGCACATCGTCGTTGAGCTTCATGCGATATTCAGCATCCACGGACTGACGCTCTTTATCGACAGCATCGGCATCAAAGCGAGGCGAAATAAAAAACGCGCTGAAACGGTCGAGAGCCGCACGGAATTGGCTGGGGCGAATATCGAAAAAGAAGGTGGTGTTTTCAGTCCCTGTCCACGCGTTATTATGGCCACCATGCTGGCTAATAAAGCGCTGAAAGTCACCTGCTAGCGGATACGCATCCGTGCCCAAAAACAGCATATGCTCGAGAAAGTGTGCCAAGCCTTCTCGGTCGGCTGGGTCATGAAAATGGCCCACATTAACAGATAAGGCTGCCGCGCTGCGGTGTGCCGCAGGATCGGAGACTGCCAAAACGCGGAGGGCGTTCGGCAGGGTGAAATAACGGTAGCGCTTATTGTCATTTGGGCTAACATGCACAGGCAACTCGATATCGTTTAAACAAGTTATGCCTCAATTATGACTACCAGTGACCTGAGTCGCAAACCACTTCTTTGGTCTTTTGCGATATACATTGGTAGCATGCGGCTAAATCACAGATAACTGTTGTGAGTATTTCTGGCTATGAAACTGATCATAATGCGTCATGGGGAAGCACAAGCGTTTGCTGCAAGCGATAGTGAACGCGGTTTAACCGCGAATGGCGAGCGACAAAGTGAGCAAATGGCAGCTTGGCTCAGTCAACATTTGGCTGGCGAGACGATCGATAAAGTATTGGTAAGTCCTTACTTACGTGCCCAGCAAACATGGCAAGTCTGTGCGCCGCACCTTCCTGCCCGTGAGGTTGTCACTGAGCCAGACATCACGCCTTATGGTCAGAGCGACCAAGTTTATACCTATCTGCAAGCCATGTTTGACGTAGAAGCACCGAATGTCGTCCTCGTGGTATCTCATTTGCCGCTGGTGGGCTATTTGACCAACGAGTGGTTGCAAAATGGTCAGCCGCCAATGTTCTCGACGTCAGCCATGGCAGTACTTGATATCGATGGTCAAAACGATACGGCCGAGCTTATTGCAATGATGTCACCGCGCGAGCTACAAGGCTAAACCGCCTCGGGAGCTAGCGGTCGGAAACGTCGATTAACACCAAGAGTGCACCATTACCGCCGAACTCCAGTGGGGCCTGATGAAATGCCAACACATCCGGATGCTGTGCGAGCCATAGCGGGATTTTTTCTTTGAGGATCCCTTTGCCGATGCCGTGCATGACACTGGCACACTGGACGCCGTCTTTGACACAGGCAGCCAGCATCGCGCCGAGTTCACGTTTTGCTTCCATCTGTGTCATGCCATGTAAATCTAAATAGATATCGGGCACATAGACGCCACGACGCAAGCGCTTCACCTCATATTTGGAGACGCCTTGGCGGGCGTATTGCATAGGGCCGGATTCACTGAGTAAAGGCTCAAACTCATCAGAAAAGTAAAAGGCATGATCGCGGCTTTGTTGCTCGAATCGCTGCTGTTTGCGCGGTTTGCTCGTCTGGCGTTGTGGCGGGTTTATGGTATCCTGCTCCAACTTTTTTGCGCCTTTGACGGCATCACGGAATAATGCAAAATCCTCTTCCGTTATTGATGGTTTTTTGCTCATAAAAACTGTCCCCGAGGTGATAATCTGAATTGTACATTCAGCCAGCTCAAAATGCTGCTTATTGTACTGACCTCGCGTCAAAGGGCGACCCTAAATTGCATGAAGCCGATGGAGGCCAATGTGGATACGATTTTTACTGAAGAAGTGGTCAGCGAATTACATACGCTGCAAGACATGCTGCGCTGGACAGTCAGTCGTTTCAATGCGGCAGGGCTGTTTTATGGTCATGGCACAGACAATGCTTGGGACGAGGCGGTGCAGCTTGTGCTTCCTACCTTATATCTTCCTGTCGATGTCCCGTCTGAGACGCGTTTTTCGCGCCTGACCACCAGTGAAAAACATCGTATTGTTGAGCGTGTCATTGCACGGATTAACGATAAAACCCCTGTTGCGTACTTGACCAACAAAGCCTATTTCTGTGGCCTCGAGTTTTTTGTTGACGAGCGCGTCTTGGTGCCACGTTCACCGATTGGTGAGCTGATCCAACAAGAGTTTGCCGGTATTTTACCGCATGCCCCAAGCCGGATTATGGACCTATGCACCGGCAGTGGCTGTATTGCCATTGCATGCGCCTATGCGTTTCCTGAGGCGGAAGTCGATGCGGTTGATATTTCTACCGATGCGTTGGAAGTGACCGAAATCAACATTCAAGATCACGGCTTGGAAGAGCAAGTGATCCCGCTGCGATCTGATTTACTAAAAAACGTCCCGCAAGATAAGTACGATTTGATTGTTAGCAATCCTCCGTACGTGGATGCAGAAGACATGGCTGACCTGCCTGATGAGTTCCGCCATGAGCCTGAATTAGGGCTGGCTGCCGGGACGGATGGATTAAAACTGGTTCGTCGTATCCTAGCCAATGCTCCGGATTACCTCACCGACGATGGTGTACTGATCTGTGAAGTGGGTAACTCGATGGTGCACATGCAAGAGCAATATGGCCACCTACCATTGCATTGGATCGAATTCGAAAATGGCGGTCACGGCGTGTTCATGATCTCGCGTCAGGATTTGGTTGCCTGTGCTGAGGAATTTGCGCTTTATCGCGACTAGTCACACGTGCTTCGCATACTTTTCTAGCCAGCCTTTGTGCTGGCTTTTTTTATTTTGGCACTGACGACCAGAGGTGGATTTTTTTTGCGTCTTTGACTGCTTTGTGGTTAATTGCTAACAAAGTACGCAAAAACACAACAATGCCCATCAGGCAAACAGAGGAAGGCATGGCAGGCAACACGATTGGACAAATTTTTCGCGTGACGACGTTTGGAGAAAGCCACGGTATCGCACTGGGCGCGATTATTGACGGCTGCCCTCCGGGGTTGGCGCTGACGGAAGCGGACATGCAGCATGATCTTGACCGTCGTCGCCCCGGCACATCGAAATACACCACACAGCGTCGCGAGCCTGACGCTGTTAAGATTCTCTCCGGTGTGTTTGAGGGCAAAACCACGGGGACATCGATCGGCTTGATGATCGAAAATACCGACCAACGCTCAAAAGATTACTCCAAAATCAAAGATGTGTTTCGTCCCGGCCATGCAGATTTTACTTACCATCATAAATACGGCATCCGCGATTACCGCGGCGGTGGTCGTTCGTCAGCGCGTGAAACCGCGATGCGTGTTGCCGCTGGGGCGGTGGCTAAAAAATACCTTGCCCAAGTCCACGGTATTCAAGTCCGTGCCTACTTGGCGCAGATGGGCGATGTGACCATAGACACAGTTGATTGGGCGCAAGTTGAGCAAAATCCTTTCTTCTGTCCTGACTCAAATAAACTCGATGAGTTAGACGCACTTATCCGTCAGCTCAAAAAAGACGGCGACTCGATCGGTGCGAAACTGACCGTAGTGGCGGAAAACCTGCCGGTAGGCTTAGGGGAGCCGGTGTTTGACCGTTTAGATGCTGATATCGCCCACGCACTGATGGGGATCAATGCGGTGAAAGGGGTCGAGATTGGTGATGGTTTTGATGTGGTAACCCAGCGTGGCAGTGAGCATCGTGATGAAATTCATCCTGATGGCTTTGCCTCAAACCATGCCGGTGGCATTCTGGGGGGCATTTCTTCAGGCCAGCCGCTGGTTGCCCATTTAGCGCTCAAGCCGACGTCTAGCATTACGGTGCCGGGAAAAAGCATTGATATTCACGGGGAGTCCGCGGATGTGGTTACCCGGGGCCGTCATGATCCTTGTGTAGGGATCCGCGCGGTACCGATTGCTGAAGCCATGGTGGCGATTGTGCTTATGGACCATTTGCTGCGTCATCGTGGCCAAATGGGGGCGAACCCCAGCATATAGTTTTGGAATCAGTCGATTTCCCAAAAAAGCCGCACCCAGTTGTGCGGTTTTTTATGATCAGTGCAGCGATGAAGGCGCTTCAAAGCGGAAAACCGGTAACGACCAACCAAAGCGAAGGGCGGCCATTCTAAATCCAAAGCCGATCACTAAACTAGCAACCGTCGCAATCAGTTCACCGACATCGAGACGAATCAAGCTAAAGTAAAGCGCACCGGTGACAAAGGCGACCAAGGCATATAGCTCTTTATGCAAGACCATCGGCGATTGACGACAAATTAAGTCACGCAATAGCCCGCCAAAAATACCGGTGATCAGAGATGAAACCATGCAAATCAGAGGATGTAGCCCCATATCCATCGCAACGCGGCAGCCAATAATACTGAAGGCGGCAAGGCCCAGTGCATCTAGGGTGACAAACAGTTTATAATTGCGTGCAACCCAGCTGGCAATCCACGGGGTAATCAAGCCTGCGACGCAAGTAATTACGAGAAAATGCGGGTTAGCAACCCAAGTGAGAGGGTAGTGGCCAAAAAGAATATCGCGGACTGTTCCGCCACCGATAGCGGTGGCGCTGGCGACAAACATCACCCCAAACCAGTCCATGTGTTTTCTGCCTGCGCAGAGCGCACCTGTCATGGCTTCCGCGGTAATGCCGATGACATAAAGCGTCAATAACAACATACAACCCGACACCTTATACTGAGATTAGAAATTGACGCGCATTGTAGTGGCCTTAACGGCCTCACACAATCAAATTTGTGATGAGGAACAAATAAAAAAGAGTGTTTAGATTGAAAGGCTTAGCTAATAGAGATGCTACTTTTTATCGCTAAAAATGTCTTTTTTGTTACTGATTGATATTTAATCCTATTAAAGTGCTGTATGACCCACGATTATCACGACTTAATTCGGCTTTTTAACCAAACATTTCTTAGCACGTTCAATACTGAACTCTTACTGGGCGGCGATGAACCCATTTATCGGCCCGCGGATGCAACGTACCCACATCATCGGGTGATTTTTGCACGCGGTTTTTTTGCGTCTGCGTTACATGAAATTGCACATTGGACCATTGCCGGCGAGAAACGCCGTCAATTGGAAGACTATGGCTATTGGTATCACCCCGATGGCCGTGATGCTGACACGCAAGCCGCCTTTGAGGCCGTGGAAGTGAAGCCACAAGCGATTGAGTGGATACTATCTGCAAGCTGTGGGTTTCGTTTTCAAGTCAGTTGCGACAATTTAAGCGGTGTCGAGCCAGATCGCCATGCGTTTACTGCCAAAGTGCGTCAGCAAGTGATGGACTACCTGAGCGAAGACAGCACAAGCCCCGCATTACCCGTGCGTGCTAAGCAGTTTTCTGATACCTTGCGAGGCTTTTACGGCATTGCCCCGTTAACGCCCAACGATTTTGCATTGCCCGAGTCAGGCTAAGAGAGACATGATGATCCAAGACTACGAAGAACGTATTTTGACCTTGATTGATGAGATGGTAGAAACCGCCTCTGATGATGAGTTATTTGCCAGTGGTTATTTACGTGGCCATGTGTCTCTTGCCGCTGCAGACTGCGAACTGGAAGGTCTTGATGACGTTGCCTCGCTCAAAGCGCGTGTGGATGCCAGCCTTAATGACAATGCCAGTGAATTGTCTCCCGGCGATCAACGTTTGGTGGGCGCATTGTGGGATTTGCTGCAGCAACAGGTTGAAAAAGACCAATAGTCTTCGCCGCTGAGCGCATGAAATAAGCGGCGCCGACAGTAAACAGCCATCGTCGAGACGATGGCTGTTTTGTCTCGTAACTGTGGTTACAAGGCTTTACCTTTTAACAGCTTACGCACCCACATTCGCCCTGGATGCAGGCTGTCGAGCACCGTTTGTGGTAATGGCAAAGGCTCATCACACAATTGTGCGGCGAGTATTTCCGCGGCAAGCGGCGCGGACGTAAGACCACGTGACCCCAAGCCGAGTAGGCAAAATAGCCCCGGATAGACAGGCACGGAGCCTGCTTTTTCTTTATCTTTTTGCAGATTCTGGTACGCAGCAACCAGTGCGTGATAGTCGCAAACATTGCCCACAAACGGGAGGTGATCGCGACTGGCGCAGCGTACGCCCACACGTCCTTCTTTTGCAACTGGCACGGCACGCGCCCAGTCGGTATCAATACAACTGGTGAGACGCTGTTGGTTCTCGGTTTGCTCGTCAGCTTGGAAAGTGAGGTCTGCATTATTCCGGCTGTAACTGGCCCCCAAGCAATGCTCTCCTGCTTGATTGACCGGCGTTAAATAGCCTTCGAAACACAGCACTGTATTAAGTTGACGTAGCTCAGCATTGGTGGGGACATGGCTCACTTGACCTCGCACCGGATAAACAGGAATCGGCTGTGTTTGGCCAAATTGAGCGGATTGGTGACCGTTTGCGATCACCACATTATGATGCCAAACCTCACCAATTGCTGTGTTAAGTGTCCAGCCATTGTCGGCTTGCGTCAGAGCATCCACGTGGCAATCAAAATGTGCGCGCAGTTGTCCGCTCGCGATAGCCGCATCAATCACGGCGGCCGTAAATTGTTGTGGGCTCATCCACCCACCCAATGGATAAAATACGCCTGCATGGCCGGTTTCTAGGCCGACCGTCTCAGCTACATCTGCCTTATCGATTGGCGTGACGAGTGTGTCTGGAAAGTCACCTTCGGTCATTTTAGCCAGTTTGGTCGCACTTTTCTCATCGTAACCCAGTTGAGTCACGCCACACCATTGGTGTTCAAACGCGATCCCTTGCTCGTGTTGTTGCTCAACAAACTGGCGAGCAAACAAAAACGCAGGAGCAAAAAATTGGCTTAGATTGTCGTTATTGCCATTTAAAAGTGGATAAATGGCGCCTTGGCGGTTACCTGATGCCCCCGCTGCAGGATGCGAGTCTTGGCTATAGAGGGTGACGCGTTTTCCGCGTTGAAGTAATGCCGTGATCAATGCGGCACTGGCAATCCCTCCGCCAATGACCGCAATATCATCTGCCGATATGGCCGGAGTCCGAGCGTACCATGGTTGAAAGCTGGTCGCCGTTTTGCGCGTGGGTAATCGGCCTGCCAGCATTTCGCGTTTGTGGCCAAACCCTTTCACCTTTTGCATGTCAAAACCGGCAGCTAATAGACCACGACGGACAAAACCAGCGGCGGTAAAGGTGGCGCAAGTACACTGCTCACGGGCAAGCCTAGCCATGCCATCAAATAAATCTTGATTCCACATCTCCGGGTTTTTGCTCGGGGCAAAACCGTCGAGATACCAAGCATCGATAATCCCTGCTGCGCCAGTCGGCACTTGTGGTAACCAATCTTTAATATCACCAAACCACAAATCGAGTGTAATCTGACCTTGTGCCAGCACGATCCGTTGACAGCCCGCTAAAGGGGCTGGGTAGTGAGAACGAAGCTGCTCTGCATACGGGGCAAGCTCAGGCCAAGCTTGATGCGCACGGTCAAGATCTTCTACGGTCAGGGGATATTTTTCGAAACTGATAAAGTGCAGTTGTGTGACCGCCGCATCGGGTTGGGCTTGGCGGAACTGCGCAAAGGCGTGCCAGGTCGCGAGAAAGTTTAATCCGGTGCCGAAACCGGTTTCCGCGATCACAAAGCGGGGCGATGAGTGGGTCTCCCAGCGGGTGGGAAGTTGGTTTTGAGCCAAAAACACATAGCGGGTTTCGGCGAGGCCGTCAGCGTTAGAAAAATACACATCGTCAAACTGGTCGGCGACCGGTGTGCCAGTGTCGTTCCAACTGATTTGCGCATGTTTAATTGAGGGAGAGCTCACAAATGCCTCATACAAAAATGTCGTAAAAGCGAAATTGTACTGACTGAAAGGAAAGCTGACCACTTATCAGCTTTAAAAACGCTATCATCCACTGCGAAATTAACGTCTAGGAAAGAATCATGAAACGAGCTGTCATTACAGGCATGGGGATTGTTTCCAGTATTGGTAACAACGTCAAAGAAGTGCTGGAGTCGCTCAAAGCGGGAAAATCTGGCATTAACTTCTCTCAGCAGTTTGCCGATATGAAACTGCGCAGTAACGTTTGGGGTGACCTCAAACTGAACCCCGCCGACCATATCGACCGCAAAAAAATGCGCTTTATGGGTGACGCGGCTGGCTTTGCTTATCTTGCCATGGAGCAAGCGATTGAACACGCAGGTCTTGCACCTGAACACGTCTCTAATGAACGGACCGGCCTTGTCGCAGGCTCAGGCGGTGCGTCTTCTGTTAACCAAGTAGCCGCGGTCGATATTCTTCGAGAAAAAGGGGTTAAACGCGTTGGCCCATACATGGTGCCACGCACTATGTCCTCGACGGTATCTGCGTGCTTGGCCACCCCATTTCAAATTAAAGGGGTGAACTACACCATGAGCTCTGCTTGTGCAACATCAGCACACTGTATCGGTCATGCACTTGAGCTCATTCAATTGGGTAAGCAAGACATCGTATTTGCTGGTGGCGGCGAAGAGCTTGATTGGTCATTAACTATGATGTTTGATGCCATGGGTGCGTTATCAACGAAATACAATGACGACCCACAAAAGGCTTCACGGACCTATGATGCAGACCGCGATGGGTTTGTTATCTCTGGTGGTGGCGGCATGTTGGTGGTCGAAGAGCTTGAGCATGCATTGGCGCGTGGCGCGACCATCTATGGTGAAATCGTCGGTTATGGTGCGACTTCTGACGGCTACGACATGGTTGCCCCGTCAGGCGAAGGCGCCATCCGCTGTATGAAGATGGCGATGCAAGATGTGGACGGCGACGTGGATTATATCAATACCCACGGCACATCCACCCCAGTTGGTGATGTCAAAGAGCTTGGCGCGATCCAAGAAGTTTTCGCAGGCAAGAGCCCAGCGATTTCAGCGACCAAAGCCATGACGGGCCACGCGTTAGGCGCGGCAGGTGTGCATGAAGCCATTTATTCGACGTTGATGCTGGAGCATGGCTTTGTGGCGCCAAGTATTAACATCGAACAACTCGATCCTGCTGCAGAAGGGCTGGATATTGTCACTACACCGCGTGAGCAAGCACTGACGCGTGTGATGTCGAACAGCTTTGGCTTCGGTGGCACCAATGCGACCTTGGTGATCGAAAAATATCGCGGTTAATCCGCCCCTCGTTTTCCAGGTTTGCAGAGCAATTCTGCCATCAGACGCGGGCTATTATCGTTGAGAGCCGGTAATGGTCTTTTCAGGTCCTGGATTTACCCGGCTTCGGCCGGGTTTTTTTATGCCGACTCCTGCCATCGATAATTCCACCTTCCCGGTTGAGCAAGGGTGTTTTCTTGTGACGAGCCAGATACAATATTGCCTTCGCATTTTGCATCCGATACGCGGTGCACCGACTCACACAGGACGTTGAACGTGAAAATTGTTGTAGACGAAAACATGCCTTATGCCCAAGCCTTGTTTAGCCAATTGGGTGAGGTCGTGGCATTACCCGGACGCGCAATCAGCGCGGCGGATTTGATTGATGCTGATGCATTAATGGTAAGAAGTGTGACACAAGTGAATCATGCCCTAGTCAAGGGCGCGTCTCGGTTACGTTTTGTCGGCTCTGCCACCGCGGGTGAAGATCACCTTGATTTTAACGCCCTGCATGCCCAAGGTATTCACGCGACGGCAGCACCCGGCTGCAACAAAGTTGGAGTTGCTGAGTATGTGATCAGCGCACTGCTTGTATTGGCCCAACAACAAGGATTCTCGATTACAGACCGGATGGTCGGTATTGTAGGAGTCGGGCACGTGGGCAGTTATTTAGCCGAGCGCCTTGATGCGCTAGGGATAAAAACAATGTTGTGCGATCCGCCTCGCCAAGATGCCGGTGATCCACGCCCAATGGTTGATATTGATACACTTATTGCATCGTGTGATGTAGTGACTTTCCACACACCATTAACGCGCGAGGGCCAATACCCCACCTACCATTTGATGAACGCGACACGTTTAGCGGCATTGGGCGCGGGCAGCATATTGATTAATGCGGCGCGCGGCCCTGTGGTTGACAATCAGGCCTTGAGTGCACGACTTGATCAAGGCGACATGGATGCGGTGCTTGATGTGTATGAGCATGAACCCGAGGTTGATCTGGACCTCATGGACAAGCTGACCTTTGCCACGCCGCATATTGCAGGCTATGGCCTAGAAGGAAAAGCGCGCGGTACTACCATGGTGTTTAACGCACTGTGTGAACACCTTGGCTTGCCTCATCGTGCCCACGCCAGTGAATTGCTACCGACGGCCCCCATCCCTCATGTGACGCTTGCTCAGCCATGGCAACAAAGCGATCTAATGGCATTGACACAATTGGTCTACGATATTCGTCGGGACGACAGTGATTTTCGTCGCGCGATGCATGGCGCTGGGGACAATAAACCTGCACAACGTACAGCCTTTGACCAATTACGAAAAAATTACTGGGATCGACGTGAGTACAGTGCGATCACAGTAGCCGGACAGACGGATTTCGGGTTACAGTCGCTGGCTAAGCTCGGCTTTAGTATTGAGGAGCAAGCATGACACAAGCATTTGACGTTGCGGTTTTAGGCGCAACAGGCGCGGTAGGGCGCGCGATTATTGATAGCCTAGAAGAACGCGATTTTCCGATTGGGACACTGCACCTGCTCGCCAGTGAGCGCAGTGAAGGAGAAACCATCAAATTCAAAGGCGAAAGCCTACGTGTTAAAAACGTAGAGAAGTTTGATTGGACCCAAGTGCAAATCGGCCTATTTTCAGCAGGCGCACAAGCGTCTGCACAGTGGGCGCCGGTAGCGGCAGACGCAGGTGTCGTCGTGATTGATAACACCTCCCAATTCCGTTATGACTTTGATGTCCCTCTTGTGGTCCCCGAAGTGAACCCAGCCGCGATTGGCGATTTTCGTAACCGCAATATCATCGCTAACCCCAATTGTTCCACCATCCAAATGCTGGTGGCGTTGAAACCAATTTATGATGCAGTGGGAATCGAGCGTATTAACGTGTCGACCTATCAATCTGTCTCGGGTTCCGGTAAGTCGGGTATCGATGAACTTGCCGGACAAACGGTTAAATTGCTCAATAGTCAAGACGCTGAACCGGGGCTATATAGCAAACAGATTGCGTTTAATTGTTTGCCACAGATCGATCAGTTTATGGACAATGGCTACACCAAAGAAGAAATGAAAATGGTGTGGGAAACGCAAAAGATCTTTGCCGATGAAATGATTGGCGTGAACCCCACCTGCGTGCGTGTACCTGTTTTCTATGGCCATGCCGAAGCGGTGCATATTGAATGCCGTCAACCAATTGACGCTACAGAAGCGGTGGCCATCTTGAGCCAACATGAACATATCGAAGTGTTCGAAGGTGAGGACTACCCAACGCAAGTGAAAGAGGGCACTGGCACTGACAAGGTGTTAGTGGGTCGGATCCGTAATGATATTAGTCACCCGAATGGCTTAAACCTTTGGGTCGTGGCGGATAACGTCAGAAAAGGAGCTGCAACGAACTCAGTGCAGATTGCGGAACTGTTGGTGCGCGATTACTTGTAAATTTGCCACAGCGTTTATCGCAACGATGGCAAGATGTCATGATACCCTGTCACCATTGACAGGGTATTTTTTTAGGCACTATTTTTGCTTTTAACTCGGTGTGTCGCGGCAAATTGCCGGTAATCGTAAAGGTAAAACTGAGGCCGAGCGCCCACAGTTTGATCGCACAACACACTTTTATATCATCAAACTACAGTTTTTAGCATGGCTTCCGATATAGTTAGATATTTAGTGAGGCCATTTCTGCCATAAGGGGTGCGGGTGTGTCCGACGCACAGCAAAGTGAACAGTCTTCTCATCGTAAAACGTGTATGACTACTGGAAAGTTCAGTCAGCGTCTTGCTGTCTTGCTAGCCATGGTCGCGTTTATTGTCTTCAGTTTTTCTACTGTTTCTGTGGAAGCGGCGATTCGTATACTTGGACCGCAGGATGAAATGACTACTGAGGCGCAATCAGCGCCGCAGCCAGTGAATACGCCGACACCGCAGCGTTATGGGCCAACCGGGGCGAATGAAACCTTATGGTCTATTGCCACGCAAATGCGGCCGAATAACCAAGTCAGTGTTTATCAAACCTTGGGAGCGATTTTTCGCTTAAATCCGAATGCGTTTGCGGATAACAATATCCATAGTTTGCAGCCTGGCAGTAACTTAGTAATGCCCACCTTGGCGCAAATTCAGCGTGAAAGCACTAACGATGTTGTTGCGCGCCTCGAAATCGACCAAGCGAGAAAGCAAGCACAGGCAACCCCGCAAGCGCCACTTAGCACCCAAGTGAGTGCACCTCGTGAACCTCAGCAACCGGCTGCCTCTCGTCCTGATGCAACGCCTCCCTCACCAGATGCTGAAGAGCCTGATGCATCTTCGATGGCGGACTCCTCAAGCGATGACATGTCACCACAGCCACAAGTGGTCGAGAATTTGCAGTCGCAATTGCAAGCATCGGATCAAGAAATGACGCGCTTGGTAGAAAGTAACCATGTGCTCAAAGTCCGTCTATCGGAAGTTCAACACGAGCTTTCTGCGCTGAAAGAGCAAGTAGGCAATGATGCTGAATTGAATCAGGAAATCCGCGCGTTCTTAGAGCAACAACGCCAAGCAAAAGTCGCAAAAGAAACCCAGCCGCCATCAGCGGTGGAATCATTGATGGATAGCCCGTTGTTGCTTGCTATGCTAGCGATTCTGCCTGGCGCTGCGATTGCGGGGGCGATTTTCTTCTTCCTCTCGCGTCGTAAAAAGCAAGAGGATGACGTCGAAGAACCAGCGGCGCTTGACCATGATGAAATTGACGATGATATGCCGGTTATCATGGTGCCAGATCCTGAAGAGGAAGTCGGTGAAGAGCCGCAGGATGATGAGTTAGAAATTGCCGACGATTTTGGTAGCGATGAAGACCAAATGTTTGGTGATGACACGGATCTCGACGATCTTGACTTGGATGATGACCTCGATGATATGTCGGGTAACGAGTCGAGCGTGGCACCCAATGGGGATGATGCTATTGGCCTGGAAGACATGGAGCGAGCGCTGGATGAGCTAGCAGAGGCTCCCCCAGAAGAGACGCCTGAACCGTCGGTCGAAGAAGAGTCTACCCCAGAAGAGTCAGATGCTGCCCCCGAAGAAGAAATGAGTGCGGATGAAGCACTGGCTGCAGAATGGGCAAAATCACTCGAAGAAGATAATGGCGGCGATGTTGATGATATCGACGCCCTGTTGGCCGGCGAACAAGGTGAGGGTGCTGACCAACCGGAAGAAGCGACATCAGACACAGATAAGGCTGCTGACGAGCCAGAAGACGCACCAAATGATGCCTTGTTTGATAAGGTTCTCGAAGACGAGCCTGAGCTTGATCTTAGCCAAGACATTGATCTATCGGATGACGATAGCGACGATGACGACCTATCCCTCGATAACACCACCGAGTTGCTCGACGAACTGGTTGGTGATGAAGAAGAGGCCGATGACGAGGCTTGGATCAACGATGACGATGATGATATCGACGAGTTTGATGAAAGCAGTGACGCACTGTTAGACGAAGTGCTAGATAAAGATGATCCTCATCTTGAAGACTCAGATGCGCTGCTTGAAGAAGTGGTAGGGGATGATGATATCGACCCACTGGCTGAGGATGATGATCCGGCACTTTGGGGGGAAGACGACACCGATCCGAATGAAGCTGAACTAGAGCACTTGCTTTATGAAAGCGATGATGGCGATGAGACTGATATCGATAATGGTATGCCAGAGCCAGAGCCAGAGCCAGAGCCAGAGCCAGAGCCAGAGCCAGAGCCAAGCCCGGCACAACAACACCAGTGACAACGCCAGCGAACAACGAACCGCCAAACACGGACAACTGCCACAGAATTAAAAAAA